>NZ_JAGQDD010000019.1:0-98299 GCF_018069845.1 Ideonella alba | reverse complement strand
GCCCGCCGCCGGGCCGCCCCAAGGCGGGCGAGCCCCCCTGGGGGGTGGCGACGCCGCGCAGCGGCTAGCCTGGGGGCACCATCAATCCGGCAAGGCTTCGGTTTCGGCGTCCGGCACGTCACCGATCGCCACGCGGGTCAGCACCGCCTGGGCGCGCACCCAGGCCATGAAGGCCTGCACCTCCGGGCGCGGCGGCTCGCCGGCGCCGGCCAGCGGCACCAGCCAGTACAGCCAGGGCACCGGCTGGCGGTGGGCCGGGCCGAAGGGCTCGACCAGATCGCCGCGGGCCAGCATCTCGTGCACCAGGGCCAGCCGGGCCAGCGCCACGCCGTGGCCGGCCAGTGCGGCCTGCACCTGCTGGTGGGTGAAGTTCAGCGTGATCCAGCGCCGCGGCGCCAGGTGCCCCAGCTGTTCGGCGCCCAGCCAGGCGCCCCAGCCCAGCGCAATCGCCGGCGGCGTGCCGTCGTCCATCTCGATCAGCGTGTGCTGCGCCAGATCGGCCGGCGTGGCCAGCGGCGGGGCCTCGCCGCGGGCGATCGCCTGGTGCAGCGCGGCGCCGATCACCGGGGTCAGCAGCTCGGGGAACAGGCGCTCGGAGCCGGCCGGGGCCTTTTCGGGGCGGCAGTGGCGCAGCGCCACATCCAGCTCGAAGTCATCGGTCTCGATCAGTCGGTCGGTGGCGGCGATGCGGATGTCGGCGCCGGGGTGGCTGCGTTCGAAGTCGGTCAGGCGCGGCATCAGCCACAGCGAAGCCATCGACGGGAAGGTGGTGACGCTGACCATCTCGCGGCTGCGCGACATGCGGATCTGGCGCACCGAGGTGTCGATGCGTGCCAGTGCCGGCGCCACCACGCGCAGCAGCGCCTGGCCGGCGCTGGTGAGGTCGACGCGGCGCGTGGCGCGGTGGAAGAGGGCGGCGCCCAGTTCCTCCTCGAGCGACTTGATCTGGCGGCTGACGGCCGGCTGGGTCAGGTGCAGCTCCTCGGCGGCAGCGCTGAACGACAGCAGCCGGGCCACGGCCTCGAAGGCGCGCAGGCCATCGAGCGAGAGCGGGCGGTGCGGCGGGCGATTCATGAGCGCTGATTATGAATCCGGTCTGGCGAATTCATTCGTCAAACCCACGCTCCACCTGCATGATTCAGCCACTCGCCAAAGGTTGGCGGCAGGAGATTGATGATGGAATGGCATCTGCGGCAGCGCCAGTCCTGGGACGTGGCGCACACCGGTTGGCTGGTGGCGGCGGGCGAGCCCGCCTGGATCACCCGCGAAGGCGACCCCGACGACCACGTGCTGGCCCGCGGGGCCGTGCTGCGGGTGACCGCGGGCGAGCGGGTCCACCTGGGCCCCTGGCAGGAGGGCAGCCGCCCGACGGTGGTGTTCGTCGCCGCTCAGGACGGGGTGGGTCGCCGCGGTTTGGCCGACCGGGGGGCGCCGCTGCGCCGGGCCTGGGGCGCTTTCGGCGCCTTGGCCGCCTGGGCGCGCAGCGCCGCCTCCAGAGCCAGCCGGCCCCAGGGCTGCATCTGAGACGGGGCGTCCATCGCCTCGTCCGGCGCGCTGAAGTAGCGCAGCGCGCCGTGCTCGCCCTGGGCGGTGACGTACTCGAAGCGGTGGCAGCCGGCGGCCTCGAAGCGCGGCTGCGTCGCGTCGTCGACCTTCAGGTACAGCACCTCGCGCATGATCAGCGCGACGAACAGCTCGTCCACATACAGGCCATGGCCGCCGAACATGCGCCGGCTGCGCACCGCGCCCAGCGGCGCCAGCAACTCGGTGCACCAGTTCACGAAGGCCTTGTCCGGCGTCATGCGGCCCAGTGTAGTCAGCAGCACGGCCCCTGGTCGACAATCGGGTGAACCAATGCCCGGGACCACCGCGCCATGACCCTGCCGTTCAAGCTGAACCTCGAACCCTCGCGCGACAAGGCCGTGCTGCGCAAGCAGCTGCAGGCCGAGCGCATGAGCCTGCTCGACCGCCACCAGCGCGCCAGCCACCTGCAGGAGGTGCTGATGGTCTGGCTGATCAGCCGCAAGGAAACCACCATCGGCGCCTACTGGCCGATCAAGGGCGAGTTCGACGCGCTGCCGGCGCTGTACCGCTGGAGCGAGGCCGAGCCCGGCCGGCGCATCGGCCTGCCGGTGATGAACCGCGAGACCAAGCAACTGACCTTCCACGTCTGGTACCCCGGCTGCCCGATGGAGGAGGACGCCTACGGCATCCCCAAGCCCAAGGACACCGAGTCCTTCCACCCCGAGCTGCTGCTGGTGCCCTGCGTCGGCTTCGGCCCCGGCGGCGTGCGCCTGGGCTATGGCGGCGGCTTCTATGACCGCACCTTGGCGGCGCTGGAGCCCGCCCCGGCCACCGCCGGGCTGGGCTACATGCACGGCTACCTGCCCTGGCTGCAGGCCGAGCCGCACGACATCCCGCTGGACGCGCTGTTGACCGAAGAAGGCGTGTTCTGGGAGCGCGATCCCGCCTGACGCCCCTTCAGACTGCCTTAATGTGCGAATTGCACATTAAATACAGCGCTGGGGGAAGGGTCCTCCTCGCACAGATGTGGAGGATGGACCATGAGGCATTGGATCACCGGCTGGGCCGGTTGCGCGGCACTGGCGCTGGCGGGCAGCGCCAGTGCCACCAGCTACCAGCTGACGGACTTTGGCAACCAGGGCAGCGGTGTGGCCACCGCCAATGGCCTGAATGCCGCCGGCGACGGCGTAGCCACTGCCAGCCCCGGCGGACCGCTGACGGTCTACCAGGGCTTCCGCACCGGCGCGGGCGGCGCCCGGGCACTGCAGCCCTTGCTGGCGGGCCAGTACACCCGCGCGTTTGGTCTGAATGACCTCGGCTGGGCGGTGGGCGACACCCGCCATGCCGACGGCTGGGCGCGCGCGGTGCTGTGGAAGAAGAACAAGCCGCTGGACCTGGGCAAGCTGCCCGGCATGTGGAACAGCGTGGCGCTGGCGGTCAATCGCCAGGGCGACGTGGTGGGCTACAGCGACCACGGCGCGCGCTACGTTTTCGGCACCCTCTGGAGCGGCGGCACGATGCGCCAGGTCGGCCCCGGCCAGACCACCGCCAACGGCATCAACGATGCCGGCGAGGTGATCGGCAACCAGCGCCCCTACCCGTCGAACGGCACGCTCAACTGCTGGCACCAGCCTGCCGGCGGCAACGCCAGCTACCTGCCCAAGCTGGCGGGCAACCTGTGCTCGGTCGCGGCCATCAACCAGGCTGGCGAGATCGCCGGCGGCTCGATGGCGCCCGATGGCCGCTGGCACGCCGTGCTGTACCGCGCCGGCCTGCCGATTGACCTGGGCAGCCTGGGCGGCACGATGACGATGGCGACCGGCCTGAACGACCGTGGCGGCATCGTGGGCTATGGCCTGCTGCCCGACGGCAGCTCGCGTGCGCTGCTGTTGGCGCCCGGCACCAACCCGGTGGACCTGAACACGCTGCTCGACCCGGTCAGCGGCGCCGGCTACCAGCTGCTGCAGGCCGTCCGCATCAACGACAACGGCCAGATCGCCGCCACGGCCAGCAAGGACGGCACGACCCGCGCCGTGCTGCTGACGCCGCTGCCCTGATCAGCCCCGCAGCCGGTCCAGCCCGAACAGCGCCGACAGCTTGGCGTCCAGCGTGGCGGTGGGCAGCAGGCGCTTGAGCCACACCAGCTTGGCGCTGTTGGCGCCCGCGCGGTAGAGCGGGCCGGGCGACGGCTGTTCCAGGTGATCGGCCAGACCGCGCACGAAGTCGGCCACCGGCGTGGCCCCTTTCTGCGAGGCCTGGGCGCGGCGCAGCACTGCCTTGGCCACGGGCGCGTACAGCGAGCCCTCGGGCAGTTGCACCCGCTCGCCACCGGCGTCGCCAAAGCCCGAGACGATGCCGCCCGGCTGCACCGTCACCACCCGGATGCCGAAGGGCGCCAGCTCCATGCGCATCGCGTCGGCCAGCGCATGCAGCGCGGCCTTGCTGGCGCAGTAGGCGCCGGCAAAGGGCGTGGCCGTGACGCCGGAGACACTGCCGATGTGCGCCACGCAGGCCTGCGGCGCGGCGGCGCGCAGCCGTGGCAGCAGGGCCTGCGTCACCGCCACCGGGGCCACCACATTGGTGTCGAGCTGCTGCCGCAGCGCCTGCGGCGACAGGTCCATCAGCGCGCCGAATTGGCCAAAGCCGGCGTTGTTGACCAGCAGGTGCAGCGCCAGGCCCTCGGCCTGCAGCGTGGCGGCGAGCGCAGCGATCGATGCGGCGTCGTCCACATCCAGCGCCATCGCCCGGGCGCCAGCGTCCACCAGCGACTGCAGCCGCTCGGGCCGGCGCGCGGTGGCAATGACGCGCCAGCCCCGGCGCAGCAGTTCGGCGGCCAGCGCGGCACCGATGCCGCTGGAACAGCCGGTGATCAGGGCAGTGCGCTGGTTCATGCCTGGGGCGCCAGAAAGCGCCGCTCCCATTCGCTGATGTGGTTCAGGTAGCTGTCGTGCTCCAGCGCCTTGACGGCCAGGTAGGCGCGCACGAAATCGGCGCCCATCAGCCGCGCGGCGTGCGGGCTGTGCGCCATGCGCTCGTGCGCGGCCAGAAAGGTGCGCGGCAGGCCGTGCGTCTCGTCGTAGCCGTTGCCCTGCACCGGCTCGGTGGGCGTGAGCTGTTCTTCCAGCCCGGCCAGGCCGGCGGCCAGCGAGGCGGCGATCGCCAGATAGGGGTTGGCATCGGCCCCGGCGATGCGGTTCTCCACCCGCCGCGCCACCGGCGACGAGGTCGGCACGCGCAGACCCACGGTGCGGTTGTCGCGGCCCCAGGCCAGCGTGGTCGGCGCCTGACTGCCGCTGACATAGCGGCGGAACGAGTTGATGAAGGGCGCGTAGACCAGCATCAGGTCCGGTCCGTAGGTCTGCAGGCCGGCGATGAAGTGACCCAGCGCGGGAGTGTCGGCACCGGCCGCGTCGGTGAAGATGTTGCGGCCCTGCGCATCGACCACGCTCTGGTGCAGGTGCATGCTGCTGCCGGCCTCGCCGCTGATCGGCTTGGCCATGAAGACCGCGTTCAGGCTGTGCTGCAGCGCCACCTCCTTGGCCGCCAGCTTGAACAGGAAGGCCTGGTCGGCCACCGCCAGCGCGTCGCCGTGCAGCAGGTTGATCTCGTACTGGCTGCAGCCGACCTCATGGATCCAGGTGTCGCCGCGGATGCCGAGTGTGTCGATCGCTGCATGGAAGGCGTCCCAGAACGGCGCCAGCTCGTTCAGCAGGCTCAGGCTGAAGGCCGACTGACCGACCTCGGCGCGGCCGCTGCGGCCCACCGGCGCGGTCAGCGGCTTGGCGGGGTCGGTGTTGGGCGCGGTCAGGTAGAACTCGATCTCCGGCGCCACCACCGGCCTCAGGCCGCGCTCGGCATAGCGCGCCAGCACCGCCTGCAGCACCTGGCGCGGCGCGAAGGCGCAGGGCCGGCCATCCAGCTCGATGCAATCGTGGATCGCCATCCAGCGCGGCGAGCTGGCCCAGGGCACCGGGCGCAGCGTGGCCAGGTCGGGCACCAGGCGCACATCGGGGTCGGCGTCCGGGAAGATCGGGTCGTAGGAGTATTCGCCAGTGACGCACTGCATCGGGATGGCCTGCGCGATGCGCAGCTCCTGGCCGCGGGCGAAGGCGGCGGCGGGCATCAGCTTGCCGCGCGGATAACCCGAGACATCGGGGAACAGGCATTCGATGTCGCGCACGCCCAGCGCCCGCAAGCGCTCGGCCAGATCGTCGTGGGGGTGGGTGCTCATTTCACGCCTGCGGGCAGCGGCAGGCCCTTGTCGGTCATGACCGCCCGCAGGCGGTCGGGGTAGTCGGTGATGATGCCGTCCACGCCCCAGTTGATCAGCTCGGCCATGCGGGGCTGGTCGTTGATCGTCCAGGGGATCACGATCAGACCCAGGTCGCGAGCCTCCTTCAGCAGCGCCGGGGTCAGGTTGCGGTGGTGTACGCCCCAGATCACGCCCGGTGCCTCACCGGCCGAGGCGCGGATCGTGCGCGGCACCGAGCCGCCGTGGTCCTTCACCAGGTGGCCGGCGGTCCAGGTGCCGTCGCGCACCGTGGAGTAATCGGGGAAGTCCATCGTCAGGTACATCGTGCGCAGCCCTGGCTGCTTCTTGTGCAGCCACTGCAGCGTGCGCCAGTCGAAGCTCTGCACCATCACCCGCTGGGTCATGCCGTGCGCGCGGATCACCGACAGCAGCGCGTCGACAAAGGGCTCGGGCGCCAGCGTGTCCTCGGGGTAGCGCGGGTCGAGCTTGGTCTCGATGTCGAAGTGGATGTCCTTGGCGCCCAGGCGCTGCACCAGCTCGAAGACCTCGGCCAAGGTGGGGATGCGCTGGCCGTCGATCGCCTGCTGGTCCGGGAAGTCGCGGCCGTACTTGCTGGTCAGATCGTGGCGACCCACGTCGTGGGTCTTCACCGTGGCCAGCGGCAGGCGGTTGATCAGCAGGTCGTCGCGGATGAGGAAGCGGCCCTCGGCATCGCGCGTGATGGCCTTGTTCAGCGCGCGGTCGTGGTGGATCACCACCACGCCGTCGGCGGTGACGGCAGCGTCCATCTCCAGTGTGGTGACACCCAGGCGGATCGAGCGCTCAAAGGCGGCCAGCGTGTTCTCCGGCCACAGGCCGCGGCCGCCGCGGTGCGACTGCAGGTCGAAGGCCGAGGCGCTGCCGGCCCACAGGGCCAGAACGATGGCGGCAAGGCGCAGGCAGGCACTCATCGGGGCTATCTCCTGGATCGGCTTCAGCGCGGTGCCATCACCGCCGGCTGCACGCCGTGAGCGGCGAGTGTCGCAGGCCGTGGCGCACCGCGCAGCAGGCTGGCCGCCAGCGCGGCGGCGCCGGCGGCACTCTGGATACCGTAGCCGCCCTGGCCGGCCAGCCAGAACAGGCCGCGCACGGCGGGGTCGGCGCCGATCACCAGCTCGCCGTCGGGCGCAAAGCTGCGCAGGCCAGCCCAGGTGTGGCGCGGGCGGCGGATCGTCAGCGTCGAGACCTCCTCGATCCAGGCGATGCCCAGCGCGATGTCCAGCTCTTCGGGCTGCACGTCGTGCGCGGCCACCGGGTCGGCATTGGCCGGCGAGCCCAGCAGCGCCCCCGCGTCGGGCTTGAAGTAGCCGCGGTCGTCCAGCGCGGCCAGCACCGGCCAGCCGCGCGTGTCCAGGCCTGCCGGCGCATCGAAGGTGAAGGCGGCGCGGCGGCAGGGCTGGATGCGCTGGGGCGCGGCACCGAACAGCGCGGCCACCGGGTCGGCCCAGGCGCCGGCGGCGTTGACCACGCGCGCCGCCACCAGCGGCTCGCCGCGCGCCGGCTGCAGCCGCCAGCCATCGGCCACCCGTTCGGCGGCCTGCAGTGCGAAGCCGCAGTGCAGCGTCACGCCGGCGCGGCGTGCGCCGGCCAGGTAGCCCTGGTGCAGGGCGGCGACGTCGATGTCCATCGCATCGGCCTCCCACAGACCGCCGATCACCTGGTCGGGGCGCAGCACCGGCACACGGGCCCGCACGGCCGCGGCGTCCAGCGTCTCGACCACAGTGCCGGTGGCCTGCAGCGCGGCGCGGGTCTCGTCCAGCAACGTCTGTTGACCTGGCCCGGCCAGGTACAGCGCGCCGCGTGGCGACAGCAGCGGCACACTGCAGAAACCGGCGGGGGGCGATTCGTAAAAGGCCCGGCTGGCGCGGGTCAGCGCGCGCGCTTGCGGCGGGCCGTAGCTCTCCATGAACATCGCCGCCGAGCGGCCGGTGCTGTGCCGGCCGGGCTGGTCCTCGGCCTCGAGCAGCGCGATGCGCAGCGGCGGTCCGCCGTCCTGCGACAGGGTCCAGGCGAGCGAGGCGCCGGCGATGCCGGCGCCGAGGATGGCGATGTCGAACATCGCCCGATTGTCAGCCGGCGGCGCTCAGGCGCCGCGCCACTGCGCCATCAGCTGCGCCCACTTCGGCCGCACCGCAGCCAGGTGCCGCGCCTTGATGTGGCCGTAGCCGCGGATCTCCTCGGGCAGGCTGGCGATCTGCACCGCCAGCGGCAGCTTGTCGGCGCTCAGGCCGGCCAGCAGCTCCTCCACGGTGCGGCGGTACTCGTCGATCAGCGCGCGTTCCTCGCGCCGCTCGGGGTGGCGGCCGAAGGGGTCGAGCGCGGTGCCGCGCAGGCCCTTGAACTTCACCAGCCAGCCCATCGCGGTGCGCACCCAGGGGCCGTAGGGCGCCTTGACCAGCTCGCCGCGCTCATTGGTCTTGGCGAACATCGGCGGTGCCAGGTGGTGCACCAGCTTCACCTCGCCGTCGAACATCGCCGCCACCTTGGCGGTGAACTCGGGCGCGGTGTGCAGGCGGGCGACTTCGTACTCGTCCTTGTAGGCCATCAGCTTGAACAGGTAGCGGGCGACGGCCTCGGCCAGGCGGGTGCTGCCGCCCAGCGCGGCCTCGCGCTGGCGCACCTGCTCGACAAAGGCGCGGTAGCGCTCGGCGTAGGCGCTGTCCTGGTAGCCGGTGAGGAAGTCCACCCGGCGCTGCAGCAGCTCGTCCAGCGACGGCCGCTTGACGAACTGGATCACCTGCCCGGCGATGTACAGCGCCCTCACCGCGGCCAGGTCATGGGCGCAGCGGCGGCCCCACTCGAACGCCAGCTTGTTCTTCTCGACCTGGGTGCCGTTGAGCTCGATCGCGCGCATCAGCGACGCATGGCTCAGCGGCACGCGGCCACGCTGCCAGGCGTAGCCCAGCATCAGCGGGTTGGTGTAGATCGAGTCGCCCAGCAGCTTGACCGAGACCTCCTCGGCATCGAAGGCCGCGAAGTGCTCGGCACCCACGGCCGAGCGCACCGCGTCCTCGCAGCCGGCGGCCGGGAACTGCCAGTCGGCGTTGCCGATGAAGGCGGCGGTGGGCGTGCGGTGGCTGTTCATCGCCACGAAGGTGCGGCCCGGCTGCATCGCGGTCAGCGTGGGCTTGGCGGCGGTGACGATGGCCTCGCAGCCGATCACCAGGTCGGCCTTGGCGGTGTCCACCTTGGTGGCCAGGATGTTCGCCGGGTCGTCAGCGATCTGCACATGGCTCCAGGTGGCGCCGCCCTTTTGCGCCAGGCCAGCGGCGTCCTGCGTGACGATGCCCTTGCCCTCCAGGTGCGCGGCCATGCCCAGCAGCTGGCCGATGGTGATGACGCCGGTGCCGCCGATGCCGGCGACGACGATGCCCCAGGCCTCGGGCGCCGCGGGCACCACCGGGTCGGGCACGGCCGGCATCGCCAGGTCCTTGCCGCCGGCCTTGGGCTTCTTCAGCGCGCCGCCCTCGACGGTGACGAAGCTGGGGCAGAAGCCCTTGACGCAGGAGAAGTCCTTGTTGCAGGTGTTCTGGTTGATCTGGCGCTTGCGGCCGAACTCGGTCTCCAGCGGCTCGACCGAGACGCAGTTGCTCTGCACCGAGCAGTCGCCGCAGCCCTCGCAGACCAGCTCGTTGATCACCACCCGCTTGGCCGGGTCGACCAGGCTGCCGCGCTTGCGGCGGCGGCGCTTCTCGGTGGCGCAGGTCTGGTCGTAGATGATCGCGGTGGTGCCCTTGAGTTCGCGGAACTGGCGCTGGATCGCGTCCAGTTCGTCGCGGTGGTGCACCGTGACGCCGGGGCTCAGCGCCGCGCCCTGGTATTTCTCGGGCTCGTCGGTGACGATGACCAGCTTGGCCACGCCCTCGGCGATGAGGCTTTGCATGATCTGCAGCACCGAGTGGCCCTCGGGCCGCTCGCCCACGCGTTGGCCGCCGGTCATGGCCACGGCGTCGTTGTAGAGGATCTTGTAGGTGATGTTGACGCCGGCGGCGATGCTCTGGCGGATCGCCAGCAGGCCCGAGTGGAAGTAGGTGCCGTCGCCCAGGTTGGCGAAGATGTGCTCCTCCTTGGTGAACGGCGCCTGGCCCACCCAGGGCACGCCCTCGCCGCCCATCTGGGTGAAGGTGCTGGTGGCGCGGCCGGGCATCCAGTTGACCATGTAGTGGCAACCGATGCCGGCCACCGCGCGCGAGCCCTCGGGCACGCGGGTGCTGGTGTTGTGCGGGCAGCCCGAGCAGAACCAGGGCGTGCGCTCGCCGGTGTTGACCGTCAGCGTGGCCAGCTCGCGCTCCTTGGCCTCGATCACGCGGATGCGGGCGTCCATGCGGGCGCGCACGTCGTCGGGCACGCCCAGCTTGGTCAGGCGCTTGGCGATGGCCTTGGCGATGATAGCCGGCGTCAGGTCGGCCTTGGCGCGCAGCAGCCAGTTCTCGCTGGGGTTGGGGCGGCTCCATTCGCCGCCGCTGTGGTCGGCGCTGTCGTCCTCGTCGAACTTGCCCAGCACGTTGGGGCGCACGTCGGTGCGCCAGTTGTAGAGCTCTTCCTTGAGCTGGTATTCGATGACCTGGCGCTTCTCCTCGACCACCAGGATCTCCTGCAGGCCCAGCGCGAAGTCGCGGGTGATGGTGGCCTCCAGCGGCCAGACCACGTTGACCTTGTGCAGGCGCAGGCCGATGGCGCGGCAGACGTCATCGGTGAGGCCCAGGTCGGACAGCGCCTGGCGGGTGTCGTTCCAGGCCTTGCCGCTGGCGATGATGCCGTAGCGGTCGTTGGGCGTGGCCACCACGTTGTGGTTCAGGCGGTTGGCGCGCACATAGGCCAGCGCGGCGTACCACTTGGTGTCCATCAGCCGGGCTTCCTGCTCCAGCGGCGGGTCGGGCCAGCGGATGTGCACACCGCCCGGCGGCATGATGAAGTCCTCGGGCAGGATGATCTTCACGCGGTCGGCCGACACATCCACGCTGCTGCTGGATTCGACGATGTCCTGGATCGTCTTCATGCCGGTCCACACGCCGGCAAAGCGGCTCATCGCGAAGGCGTGCAGGCCCATGTCCAGGATGTCCTGCACGCTGGACGGGAAGAAGGTGGGCAGGCCGCAGGCCTTGAAGACGTGGTCGCTCTGGTGGGCGGCGGTGGAGCTCTTGGCGACATGGTCATCGCCGGCAATCGCGATCACGCCGCCGTGCTTGGCGGTGCCGGCCATGTTGGCGTGCTTGAACACATCCAGGCAGCGGTCCACGCCCGGGCCCTTGCCGTACCAGATGCCGAACACGCCGTCGTGCTTCTTCTGCTCGGGGAACAGGTCCAGCTGCTGCGTGCCCCAGACCGCGGTGGCGCCCAGTTCCTCGTTGACGCCGGGCTGGAAGACGATGTGCTGCGCCGCCAGGTGCTTCTTTGCCGCCTGCAGCGACTGGTCGTAGGTGCCCAGTGGCGAGCCGCGGTAGCCGCTGATGAAGCCGGCGGTGTTCAGGCCCGCGGCGGCGTCGCGGGCGCGCTGCAGCAGCGGCAGGCGCACCAGCGCCTGCACGCCGCTCATGAAGGCCCGGCCGGAGGGCAGGGTGTACTTGTCATCGAGCGTGACGGCTTCCAGTGACTTCAGCACGGAAGCGGGCAGCGGGGCGTTCATGCGGGGCGGCTCCTGTCAGGCATGGGCAGCCGGCGCCGGCTTGTGGCCGGGGCCGGTCCCACCGGGGTGTGGCGTGGATCGAGTGTAGGAGCGCTCGGCCGAGAAGTGCTTTCTTTCGATTGCCAAGTGGGGTGATCTGGAGAAACAATCTTGCTCAATTTGCTCGAGATGGGATTGAAAATTGCCAGACGCTGAATATTCAGGGCAAACCCGGAGCGCCGCCCCGCCAGCGCTGGACCGCTACGACGTGGCCATCCTGGCCGCGCTGCAGCGCGACGCCCGGCAGTCCAACGCCGACCTGGCCGCCGCGATCGGCCTGTCGGCCGCACCCACCTGGCGGCGCGTGCGCCGGCTGGAGGAACTGGGCGTGATCACCGGCTACCGCGCCGAGATCGACCGCCGCAAGATCGGCCTGGGCGTGCTGGCCTTCGTGCGGGTGGATACCGAGCGTGACAACGCCGAGAGCACCCGGGCGCTGGAGGCGGCCATCCGCGGCCTGCCCGAGGTCATCGCCTGCCACTACATCAGCGGCGCGGGCACTTTCGAGCTGCAGGTGCTGGTGCCTGACCTGGACGCCTACTCGCGCTGGACGATGGAGACGCTGTTCAAGCTGCCCAACATCAAGGACCTGCACACCAGCTTTTCGCTGGGCGAGGTCAAGGCCGGGGCTGCGCTGCCGCTGGGTCACCTCTAAAGTCTGGCGCTGGCGCGCCGATCAACCCGTCCATGCGCGGGTCCCTCCACAGCATCGGCCAACAGCTGCTCGGTCCACCGGGCCGCCGCCGCATGCGCGTGCAGCAGACGCTGCTGGGCATGCCGGCGCTGCTGCTGATGCAGATCCTGCTGCTGGTGGAACACCGGGTCAGCGGCGCGGCGCTGGGCGAGCTGGGCTGGTACGCGGCCATCACCTGGAGCGGCTGCGCGGTGTTCTACGGGCTGGTGCGCAGCGGCTGGAGCGAGCGGCTGAGCGCCGAGGCCTCGCTGAGCCTGCCGCAGATGGCCTTCGCGATGGGCTGCGTGGCCTGGGCCTACTGGCTGGCGGGCCCGCTGCGCCCGGCGCTGCTGCTGCTGATGCCGCTGACGCTGAGCTTCGGCGTGTTCGCGCTGGACGACCGGCGGGTGCGCACGCTGTCGGCGCTGGGCATCGTCGGCGTGGGCGGTGTGGTGGCGCTGCGCCTGCCGGCGCAGGCCGCCTGGCCCGACGTGGCGCTGGACCTGTCGATGTGGCTGTTCACCGCGGTCACGCTGGCCTCGATCGGCGTGCTGGCGCGGCGCCTGGCGCGCATGCGCGAACGCCTGCGGGCGCAGAAGAGCGAGCTGCGCGACGCGCTGGAGCGCATCCAGCTGCTGGCCACGCGCGACGCGCTGACCGGCCTGCTCAACCGCCGCGCGATGATGGAACAGCTGCAGACCCTGGCCCGCAGCCGCCAGCCGATGACGCTGGCCCTGGCCGACCTGGACCGCTTCAAGCAGATCAACGACGAGCACGGTCACGCGGTGGGCGACCGCGTGCTGCAGGCCTTCGGCCAGCGCGCCCAGCAGATGTTCGGCGAATCGGGGCTGGTGGCGCGCTGGGGCGGCGAGGAATTCCTGTTCGCCATGCCGCACGCCGACGAGACCCTGCTGCGCATGCTGCTGGAACAGCTGCGCAGCACGCTGGCCGGCTCGGCCCATGAGGGACTGCCGGTGAGTGTGCGCATCGGCTTCTCGGCCGGCGTGGCGCGTTGCCATGCGCTGACCGACCTGGAGGAGGCGATCGAGCGCGCCGACCAGGCGATGTACCGCGCCAAGGTGGCTGGCCGCGGCTGCACCAGCAGCCTGGCCGTGGTCCAGGATCCGGCCCGGGAGCCCGCGTGAGGGCGGGCCTGATCCTGGTGACGCTGTTGGCCCAGGTGGCCTGGGCTGCGCCAAGTGCGGGTGACGAGTGGGTGGTGCTGCTGCGCTGGCAGGCGATGCCGCCCGCCGCGCCAGGCGCCGACCGGCACTGGTCCACCACCGTGTCCGCCCCCCCGGCCGCCGCCGCCGACTGGCCCGCGCTGCGCCTGCGCCCCGGCACCACCGCCAGCTGGCGCCAGGATCGCTGGCACACCGACACTGACACCCCTGTCGCCACCGGCTGGACCCCGCAGGGGCCGGTGCTCTATCCCGCCGAACGGCGCCGTCCCGAGCCGCAGGCCCAGCCGCTGCAGGCGGTGTCGCTGCAGGCCCTGCCAACGCGCCGCCGCGCCGAGCTGAACCTGGCCTGGTCCGCGACCTGGCCGGCGGCAGATGCCGACGGCAGCAGCGAGGCCCGCGGCACGCTGACGCTGCCCCCAGGCCGCTGGGTCACACTGGCCGAGTGGGCGCCGAGCGCGCTGCCGGGTCCGGCGGCGAACGGGGATCGCTCCTGGTCGACCCCGTCGGCCCGACCGGCGGGCTGGCGCCTGCAGGCGCGCGCCGAACGACCCTGAACCGCCCGGTCGCCAGCGGTCTGACTGCGGGTTGACCCGGGGCTTGCCGGTGAACTTTCCGCCCGCACCTACAATCCGAGCCCACTGCGCGCGCCGGCCCCGGCGCGCCGCGCTGTTGCGCCCGGCCATTCCGGCGGGCCCCCGTCATCCGAGGATCCCTTCGTGTTCATCTCCAATGCCTATGCCCAAGCCGCCGCGCCCGCCGCGGGCGGTGCCTCCAGCCTGATGCAGTTCCTGCCGCTGGTGCTGATGTTCGTGGTGCTGTACTTCATCATGATCCGGCCCCAGATGAAGCGCCAGAAGGAGCACAAGGCCATGATCGATGCACTGGCCAAGGGCGACGAGGTCGTGGTCTCCGGCGGCATCCTGGGCAAGGTCACCCGCCTGGGCGACAGCGTGCTGCATGTCGAGGTGGCCAATGGCGTGGAGATCCAGGTCCAGCGCCCCTCGATCGTGCAGGTGCTGCCCAAGGGTTCGCTGAAGTAAGCCGACCCCCTCTTCCTCCCTCACGAGGCGCGGGCCGGCTGGCCCGCGACATCCGCGCATGAATCGCTATCCCTGGTGGAAATACGCGCTGCTGGCCCTGGCGCTGGTGGTGGGCCTGATCTACACGCTGCCCAACTTCTTTGGTGAAGCGCCGGCGGTGCAGGTCTCCAGCGGCAAGGTCACGCTGAAGGTCGATGCCTCGCTGCAAGGCCGGGTCAGCGAGGTGCTGAGCGCCGCCGCGATCCAGCCCGACTTCGTGCAGTTCGAGGGCAACTCGGTCAAGGCGCGCTTCGCCAGCACCGACATCCAGATCAAGGCCAAGGACGCGCTGAACAAGGCGCTGAACCCCGACCCCAATGATCCGTCCTACATCGTCGCGCTGAACCTGGTGTCGCGTTCGCCGCAGTGGCTGACCCGCCTGCATGCGCTGCCGATGTACCTGGGCCTGGACCTGCGCGGTGGCGTGCACTTCCTGATGCAGGTGGACATGCGCGCCGCCCTGACCAAGAAGGCCGACTCGATCGCCAGCGACGCGCGCACCATGCTGCGCGACAAGACCATCCGCCACGCCGGCATCTCGCGCGAGGGCAACAGCGTCGTGATCACCTTCCGCGACGCCGCCACCCGCACCCAGGCGCGCAACGTGCTGGAAGGCAACCTGCCCGACGTGCAGTGGGCCGACACCGCGGCCGCCAACGGCGACCCCGTCCTGAGCGGCACGCTCAAGGAAACCTCGGTGCGCAAGGTCCAGGAGGCGGCGCTCAAGCAGAACATCACCACGCTGCACAACCGCGTGAACGAACTGGGCACCTCCGAGCCGGTGATCCAGCAGCAGGGCCTGGACCGCGTGGTGGTGCAGCTGCCTGGCGTGCAGGACACGGCGCGCGCCAAGGACATCATCGGCCGCACCGCCACGCTGGAGGTGCGCATGGTCGACGACTCGCCCGAGGCGGCGGCGGCCGCCACCGGCGCAGCGCCGGTGCCCTTCGGCACCGAGCGCTATGCCGAGCGTGGCGGCGGCCCGCTGATCGTCAAGCGCCAGGTGGTGCTGACCGGCGAGAACCTCACCGACGCCCAGGCCGGCTTCGACGACCAGCACCAGCCCGCGGTGCACCTGACGCTGGACGCCAAGGGCGCGCGCATCTTCAAGGATGTCACCCGCGAGAGCGTGGGCAAGCGCATGGCCATCCTGCTGTTCGAGAAGGGCAAGGGCGAGGTGGTGACCGCGCCGGTGATCCGCTCCGAGATCGGCGGTGGTCGGGTGCAGATCTCCGGCCGCATGACCACCCAGGAAGCCAACGACACCGCGCTGCTGCTGCGCGCTGGCTCGCTGGCGGCGCCGATGGAGATCATCGAGGAGCGCACCATCGGCCCGAGCCTGGGCCAGGACAACATCGAGATGGGCTTCAAGAGCGTGGTCGGCGGCTTCATCGCCATCGCCATCTTCATGTGCCTGTACTACCTGTTGTTCGGCGTGTTCAGCTCGCTGGCGCTGGCCTTCAACCTGCTGATGCTGCTGGCGCTGCTGTCGATGATCCAGGCCACGCTGTCGCTGCCAGGCATCGCCGCGATCGCGCTGGCGCTGGGCATGGCGATCGACTCCAACGTGCTGATCAACGAGCGCGTGCGCGAGGAGCTGCGCGCCGGGGCCTCGCCGCAGGCGGCGATCCACGCCGGCTACGAGCGCGCCTGGGCGACCATCCTGGACTCGAACATCACCACGCTGATCGCCGGTCTGGCGCTGCTGGCCTTCGGTTCGGGCCCGGTGCGCGGCTTCGCGATCGTGCACTGCCTGGGCATCATCACCTCGATGTTCTCGGCGGTGATGTTCTCGCGCGGCCTGGTGAACCTCTGGTATGGCCGCCAGAAGAAACTCAAGTCGGTCTCGATCGGCCAGGTCTGGCGCCCCGATGGCGCCGAGCTGCCGGCCGTCGCGGCCGAGACCGACAAGCCCTGAGCGGACAGGAGACTCAGCATGGAATTCTTCCGCATCCGCAAGGACATCCCGTTCATGCGCCACGCGCTGGTGTTCAACGCCATCTCGGCGCTGACCTTCGTCGCGGCGGTGTTCTTCCTGGCCACGCGCGGCCTGCACCTGTCGGTGGAGTTCACCGGCGGCACGGTGCTGGAGGTGGCCTACGAACAGACGGCCGACCTCGGCAAGGTGCGCCAGACCGTCGAGACGCTCAAGCTGGGCGAGGTCCAGGTGCAGAACTTCGGCACCTCGCACGACGTGATGATCCGCGTGCCGGTGCGCGGCGACATCAAGCAGACCGAGGTGTCCAGCAAGGTCTTCGGCGCGCTGTGCACGGCCGAGCAGGGCAAGGTGGTCGATCGCCAGTACACCACCGACAAGGGCGAGCAGGTCAGCCGCCAGGCCTGCGATGTGGCCGGGCACGAACCGGTCAAGCTCTCGCGCGTGGAGGCGGTGGGCGCCTCGGTGGGCGATGAGCTGGCCCAGGACGGCGCGATGGCGCTGCTCTTCGTGGTGATCGGCATCGTGATCTACCTGGCCTTCCGCTTCGAGTGGAAGTTCGCGGTGGCGGCCATCCTGGCCAACCTGCACGACGTGGTCATCATCCTGGGCTTCTTCGCCTTCTTCCAGTGGGAGTTCTCGCTGTCGGTGCTGGCGGCGGTGCTGGCGGTGCTGGGCTACTCGGTCAACGAGTCGGTGGTGATCTTCGACCGGATCCGCGAGGCCTTCCGCAAGTACCGCAAGATGACCACGGTGGAAGTGATCGACCACGCGATCACCTCCACGATGAGCCGCACCGTGATCACCCACGGCAGCACCCAGATGATGGTGCTGTCGATGCTGCTGTTTGGCGGCCCGACGCTGCACTACTTCGCGGTGGCGCTGACGATCGGCATCCTGTTCGGCATCTACTCGTCGGTCTTCGTGGCCGCGGCGATCGCGATGTGGCTGGGCGTCAAACGTGAAGACTTGCTGAAAGCTGTGGCGTCCGGCAAGGATGGCGACCCCAACGACCCCAATGCCGGGGCAGTGGTGTAGTAGAGTCAACGGGTCTTTGTGCCGACCCGTCCCATGAGCCCTGCGAGTGCCGCGTTGACGCCTCTGGTTGACCAGGCGCGGCAGCGGTTTGTCGAAACCCTCACCCAGGATGCTGCGGCCCTGGTGACCGCGGTCACCGAGGGCGCGCATCAGCTGGCCGATCAGCCCGCCGAGCGGGCGGTGGCACAGTTGCGTTTCGACATCGTGCAGGAGCTTCGCCGCAACGGCCTGGGCTGGCCGGCGCGCCTGAAAGACCATCTCCAGCGCATGCTGGAACCCAGCGCCGCGGTCGATTCGGCGTCGGGGGCCTTGCTGAGTTCGCTGCAGGGCCAGAAGGACCTGTCCCTGGTCGACGACGCCACCGTGCGCCGCGAGATTGCCGTGTCCCGGCTGACGCTGGCCGTGATGGACCAGTGCACCTGGGAGGTGGCCGACCTGCGCGCCCGCTTTGTCAGCACCAGCGGCCAGCCCGACTTCCCCGATGACGACGTGCTGCGCCCCCAGGTGATGGCGCGCTGCCTGGTGCGCTCCTGGCTGGCCTGCGACCTCAGCCTGGACAGCTGGCAGCAGCTCGAATCCGTGCTGCACAAGCGGCTGGCCCAGCGCGCCCAGGAGGCCTACCACGAGGCCAACCGCTGGCTGGTCGAGCGCGGCGTGATGCCCGAGATCGACCTGCGCCCGTTTATCCGGCGCTCCGACGGCACGCCCACCGCACCGGGCGCGCTGGATCCGCTGGACGCAGCTCCGGCGGCCGCGGCAGCGGCCGATGCGCCGGTCTCGACCCGTTCGGGCGGCGCGGCCGCGGGGCCCTCATCGGCATCGTCCACGCCCTCGTCCTGGCGGCGCCTGTTCCCGGCCTCGCCTGAGGGCGCTGGCGGGTCCACGGGGGGTGGCGGCGCGGTGGGTGGCGGGGGCGGAGGCGCGTCTGGTGGTGGTGTCCCCTCAGGTGGCGGCACCGTGATGGGCGGCGCCGGCGGTGTGTACGTCGGGGGCGGCGATGGCGACACCCGCAGCGGCCCCGGCAGCACTGCCTACCGTCGCCGCATGGACGAGGAAACCCGCATGATGACCCGCCCGGTGGCGGGTCACCGCATGCCCACCGACGTCGTGCTCGAGCAGTTCGGCCAGATCGTCGAGCGTCACCTGCCCGGCTTTCTGGATACGGTGCAGGCCCAGCCGGCCTCGGCGCAGCTGTCGGCGGCCATGGCGCGCGCCCAGCAGCAGGTGGTGGCCGAGAGCGACGCCGCGCAGGCGCCGGGCGGCGGCGGCGCGCCCAGCCCGGCGATGGTGCTGCGCGACCTGCAGGAGCGCAGCCGCGAGCTCAAGTCCGCCGCCGCCACGCCGGCCGAGCGCGCCACGATCGAGCTGGTGGCGCTGCTGTTCCAGAGCATCCTGACCGATGACCGCATCCCCGCCACGATTCGGGTCTGGTTCGCCCGGCTGCAGATGCCGGTGCTGCGGGTGGCCATCGCCGAGCCCGATTTCTTCTCGTCCGAGGAGCACCCGGCGCGCCGCCTGATCGATCGCATGGGCGCCTGCGTGATGGGCTTCGAGGGGGCGGGCAGCACCGAGGCCGTGGGCCCGGCGCTGGAGGCCGAGATCAAGCGCATCGTGCAGGTGGTCGAGGCCTTCCCCGACACCGGCCGGCGCGTCTTCCAGACCGTGCTCAACGAGTTCGAGAAGTTCCTCGAGTCCTACTACGCCGACCACGACGCGACCACCCGCATGGGGATCTCGCTGGCGCAGCAGGTCGAGCAGCGCGAGACGCTGGCGATCCAGTACACGATCGAGCTGCGCAAGCTGATCGCCAACATGCCCATCCACGATGGCGTGCGTGACTTCCTCTTCCACGTCTGGGCCGATGTGCTGGCCACCACCGCGATCCGCCATGGCCCGCAGAGCGACGCGCTGATCCAGGTGCGCGAGGCGGCGACCGAGCTGATCTGGACCGCCACCGCCAAGACCACGCGCGAGGAACGCGCCCAGGTGATCCGCCGCCTGCCGCCGCTGCTGGCCACGCTGCGCCAGGGCATGAACGCGGTGGGCATGTCGGCGCAGAAGCAGGAAGAGTCGATCAAGGCGCTGAACCTGGCGCTGACGGCGGCCTTCGGCGCGCGCGCGGCCACCATCTCCGACGAGCAGTTCGAACACCTGAAGCAGCGCCTGGAGACCATCGAGGAGCTGCTGCCCGACGACGATTTCGAGATCGACGACAGCTGGATCCTGGACGAGGCCAACCACGGCAGTGACGGTCTCGAGGTGGTGGGCGACGGCGGCTCGATGCCCGGCCCCGCGATGATCCAGTGGGCGATGCAGCTGGCCGTGGGCGACGCCTTCCGGCTGGAACACCGCGGCCGCCAGGAGACCGTGCGCCTGGTCTGGCAGGGCATGCACCGCCAGCTGTCGCTGTTCTCGGCCGGAGGCGGGCGCTGCCTGCTGTTCCAGAAGGCGCGCCTGGCGGCCTACCTGCAGGCGGGCCTGTTGCTGCCGGTGCAGGAGGAATCGCTCACCGCCAGCGCCACGCGCGAGGCGCTGCGCCGCATCGAGGCCGATCCGGGCCGCTTGCTGGCCGCTGCCTGAGCGGCGTGACTCGGCGCGCGGCGCCGGGGGTCAGTGGATGACGCGGTCCTCGGGAACGTCGAACAACTCGTCCAGCACCAGCGCGTCGGGCTCTTCGCCACGCGACCAGAACAGCATCAGCAGGATGATCTTCAGATCGTCCAGCGGCAGCGGGCCTTCACCGGCCGCCATCGCGCGGTCGATCGCCTGCTCGCGCAGCTCGGGCGTCAGCACCCCGGCCGACTCCAGAAAGCGCAGGAAACCCAGGCCCTGCGGACCGAGCTGGTCTTCCTCGCGCGGCAGGTAGATCCGCTGACTCAGCGTGGCCGGCGCCGCCAGCAGCGGCGTGCCGGCGCTGTCCAGGCCATCGAGCCACTGCAGCGCGTCATGGATCTCGTCGGACTCGAAACCCACGGCCGAAAGCTTGCGCCTGAGCTGGTCGGGCTCCGGGCAGGCCTCGGGCCGCCAGTAGTTTTCGTAGAGGTAGACCAGCACATCGAACATGCGAGGATCATAGCCGCTGGGCCGCGCGCCCCAGCCGGGCGAAACAGGGCCTCGCCGGGGTGCTCTTCCGGCCCTTGCCCGGCGCCGGCTCAGGCCTGGCCGATGCGCTGGAAGCGGCCGCCCGGCAGCCGCGCCACCCGACCCGCCAGCTCCAGCGCCAGCAGCCGCGCACTGAGGGCGGCTGCCGGCCAGCCGCAGCGCGCCTGCAGCGCGTCCAGGCCCAGGGTCTCGTCGCCCAGCGCACCCAGCACGGCACGGTCGCCGGGGTCGGCGGCATCGGCCCGGTCGGCAGGCGCGGTGGACGGCCCGGGCGCCGGCACCGACCCGGCATGGGCGGGCAGCGCCTCGAGCAGTTCCTCGACGCTGGTCACCAGCGCCGCGCCCTGGCGGATCAGCTGCAGGCAGCCCTGGGACTGCCGGGCATGGATCGGGCCGGGCAGGGCGAAGACCTCGCGGTTGGCCTCCAGCGCGAGGCGGGCGGTGATCAGCGAGCCTGACTGCAGCGCGGCCTCCACCACCAGCGTGCCCAGGCTCAGTCCGGCGATGATGCGGTTGCGCAGCGGAAAGTGCGCCGGCAGCGGCGGTGTGCCCGGCGGGTGCTCGCTGAGCAGCGCGCCGTTGTCGGGGATGCGTGCCGCCAGCGCGCGGTGGCGCGTGGGGTAGACGATGTCCAGGCCGCAGCCGGTGACCGCCACCGTGCCCCCCGGGCCGTCCAGCGCCCCCTGGTGCGCCGCGCCGTCGATGCCCGAGGCCAGGCCCGACACCACGCACAGGCTGCGCCGGCTCAGCCCGGCCGCGAATTCGCGCGCATGCGCCAGACCGGCCGGCGTGGCCTGCCGGCTGCCGACGATGGCCACCGACGGCGCCGCCAGTCGCCAGGCGGGCCCCTCCAGCCACAGCAGCGGCGGCGGGTCGGGGCTGTCCAGCAGCAGCGGCGGGTAGTCGGGGTCGCCCCAGGCCAGCACCTGATGCTGGGGCCCCCCCTCGAGCCAGCGCAGGCTGGCGTCCCAGGCGGCATCGGCGGCGGCGTCGCTGTCCTGGCGTGCCAGCAGGCCCTCGACCGCGGCGGCGCCCACCTGTTCCTGCCACAACGCCTGCGGGGCGTCGAGCACCGCCTGGGGGGAGCCGCAGGCGGCCAGAAGGCGACGCATGGCGCCGCGGCCCACGCCGCTGACGTGGCTCAGCCGCAGCCAGGCACGCAGCTCGTCCGGATCGACCATGCCCGCGGCAGCGGGTCGCCGCTCAGGGCTGGGTGACCAGATCGCCGCGGGTCACGGCGGTGTTGGACTGCAGCACCAGCGCATAGGACACGCGGTCGAAGACGCGGAAGACGAAGAGCTCGCCCACGCGGGTGTCGGGCAGGCGCATCACCGCGCGGTCGCCGGTGGTGGTGTCCACCGCGGTCTGGCCGGCGCGCCACAGCGCCAGCACGTGGCCGCGCTCCATGCCGTCCTTGGCGCCGCGGTTGATCGAGACGATCTGGTTCTGCCCGGCGTTCAGGCCATCGCCCTGCACGCCCACGATGCGCGCGGCCAGCATCCCTTCGGGCGAGTGCGGGGCGTAGGGTTCGAAGTCGCGCGGCGGCTGCGGCGCCAGGCGGTCGCCGACATTGGCTTCCTCGCGCAGCGACACCACGGTGAACGTGGCCGGCACCAACTCGGCGGTCTTGCCGTCGGCCGAGGGGCGCACCTCGCCCGCGCGGACCTGCTCGACCACGCCCACGTGGCGGGCCTCGAAGCCGAGGATTTCGCCAGTCAGCGGGTCGGTCAGCGGCTTGGGTTCGCGGTAGAGCTGCCAGGTGCGCGCCTGCGAGACGTCACCGCGCACGTAGGCGGTCTCGCCGCGCGACAGCAGCACGCGGCCTTCCTGGGTGGCGACGATGCGCGGCGCATTCACCAGGGTGTCGGCCTCCAGCACCACCGATTCGGTCAGGAACGGGCCGATCACGCTCATCGGCACCGAGCCGATGGCCGAGTCCTGCAGCGATTCAGGGCGCACCCGCGGGGACAGCTTGCCATCACCGCTGGATTCCACCGGCCGGCCCACGCGCAGCACGGCGCGGCCGTTGCTCTTGTCCAGCCAAAGCACCTGGCCGGGGTAGATCAGGTGCGGGTTGCGGATCTGCTCAAGGTTCATGCCCCACAGCTCGGGCCAGCGCCAGGGGCTCTTGAGGAAGATCTTGGAGATCGCCCACAGCGTGTCGCCGCGCTTGACGGTGTGGCTGTCGGGCGCGTCAGGGGCCAGCTCGGACAGCGGCACGCCAGCCTGCGCCACCTTCTGGGCGGTGCTGCGCTGGCCGTCGGTGACGGGGTAGTTGACGGCCGACGCCGGGCCGGTGACCAGGGCCCCGCACAGGCCGAGGGCACACAGCAGAGGAAGAAGGCGTGGCGAGGATCGGCTCATGGTTCGAGTCTCCCGGGCAATGAGCCGGAAATCAGTGGCAATGCAACAATCGGGGCCTGAGGGCCGTCCTGGCCGGGTCAGTCCCGCGAAAAGCTGAGAAAGCGTCGCAAATTCTGCCCCTAAAGCCTTGATGCCGCAATGAAATGCGGTGACGGCCGTCGCCCAGATTCGCCCCGCCCGCGCAGCGGCTGTTGTGTCTTGTCGACAGCCCGGCGCCCAACCGAGTCCCTCTGCCCCGCTTCCATGGCCCTGCTGAGCATCCTGCGCTACCCCGATCCCCGACTGCACACCGTGGCCCAGCCCGTGGCCGAGGTCGATGCCACCGTGCGCCAACTGGTCGACGACATGCTCGAGACCATGTACGCCGCCGAGGGCGTGGGCCTGGCCGCCACGCAGGTGGACGTGCACCGCCGGGTGATCGTGATGGACACCTCCGAGCAGCGCGACCAGCCGCTGGTGCTGATCAACCCCGAGATCACCTGGGCCAGCGACGAACTGCGCGTGGGCGAGGAGGGCTGTCTGTCGGTGCCCACCATCTACGACGAGGTGCGCCGCCACGCCCGGGTGCGGGTGCGCGCGCTGGGCCGCGACGGCCAGCCGCACGAGTTCGAGGCCGAGGGCCTGCAGGCGGTGTGCGTGCAGCACGAGATGGACCACCTGATGGGCAAGGTCTTCGTCGAGTATTTGAGCCTGCTCAAGCGCGACCGCATCAAGACCAAGATGCTCAAGAAGACCCGCGACGAGCAGGGGCGCCGCCGCTGATGGCCGCCGCTGCGGACCTGCGGGTCGGCTTCGCCGGAACGCCCGAGTTCGCCGCGGTGGCGCTGCAGGCGCTGCTGACGGCCGGCTTCACGGTGCCGCTGGTGCTCACCCAGCCGGACCGTCCGGCCGGCCGCGGCATGAAGCTGCTGCCGTCGCCGGTCAAGGCGCTGGCGCTGCAGCGGGGCCTGCCGGTGGCGCAGCCGCGCAGCCTGCGCCTGGACGGCAAGTTCCCGGACGAGGCCCGCCAGGGCCAGGCCGCGCTGCAAACTGCGGCGCTGGACGTGCTGGTGGTGGCCGCCTACGGCCTGATCCTGCCGGCCTGGGTGCTGGCCACGCCGCGCCTGGGCTGCGTGAACATCCACGCCTCGCTGCTGCCGCGCTGGCGCGGCGCGGCGCCCATCCACCGGGCCATCGAGGCCGGCGACGCCGAGACCGGCATCACCCTGATGCAGATGGACGAGGGCCTGGACACCGGCGCGATGATCAGCCGCCGCTCGCTGACCATCCACGCCGACGACAGCACCGCCACGCTGCACGACCGCCTGGCCGCGCTGGGCGGCGAGATGATCGTGGCCGGGCTGCGCCAAGCCGCCGCCGGCCAGGCGCTGACCGCCACGCCGCAGCCCGCCGAGGGCGTCTGCTACGCCCACAAGATCGAGAAGGCCGAGGGCACGATCGACTGGTCGCTGCCGGCGGCGGTGATCGAGCGCCGCATCCGCGCCTTCGACCCCTTCCCCGGCGCCAGCTTCGGCTGCCAGGACGAGGTGGTGAAGTGCTGGCAGGCCCGCCTGGCGCCCGGCGTGCCCGGCAGCGCGCCGGGGACCGTGCTCTCGGCCGGGGCCGACCACCTGCGCGTGGCCTGCGGTGACGGCGCGCTGGACCTGCTGCAACTGCAGCGCCCAGGCGGCAAGCGCGCCCCGGTGGGCGCCTTCGTGCAGGCCCGCCCCGGCCTGGCCGGCCAGCGCCTGGCTTGAACTTTCCACGGCCTGCCCGCATCTGAGGCAGACCTGTCACCAACGGAGCCCCAGGCACCCACCATGTTCAATCTGCTGAAGACCGCCGTGCTGATGGCGGCCATCACCGCCCTGTTCATGACCATCGGCCAGCTGCTGGGCGGCCAGACCGGCATGATGATCGCGCTGGTCGTGGCGCTGGGCATGAACGTCTTCAGCTACTGGTTCTCGGACAAGATGGTGCTGCGCATGTACAACGCGCAGGAGGTGACCGAGCAGACCGCGCCGCAGTTCTACCGCATGGTGGCCGAGCTGGCCGCCAAGGCCGAGTTGCCGATGCCCAGGGTCTACCTGATCAACGAGGACGCGCCCAACGCCTTCGCCACCGGCCGCAACCCCAGCCATGCCGCGGTGGCCGCCACCACCGGCATCCTGCGCGTGCTCTCCGAGCGCGAGCTGCGCGGCGTCATGGCCCACGAGCTGGCCCACGTCAAGCACCGCGACATCCTGATCAGCACCATCAGCGCCACCATGGCCGGTGCGATCGGCATGCTGGCCAACTTCGGCATGATGTTCGGTGGCCGCGACTCGGAAGGCCGTCCGGCCAACCCGATCGTCTCGATCCTGGTGATGCTGCTGGCGCCGCTGGCCGCCAGCCTGATCCAGATGGCGATCAGCCGCGCCCGCGAGTTCGAGGCCGACCGCGGCGGCGCCGAGATCTCCGGCGACCCGGCCGCGCTGGCCTCGGCGCTGCAGAAGATCCACCGCATCGCCCAGGGCATCCCGCTGGAGGCCGCCGAGGCCCACCCCGAGACCGCCCAGATGATGATCATGAACCCGCTGTCGGGCGGCGGCCTGCGCGGCCTGTTCTCGACCCACCCGTCCACCGAGGAGCGGGTCGAGCGGCTGATGGCCCTGGCGCGCGGAGCGCGCTGACCCAGGATCCGCGCGGAGCGCGCTGACCCAGGATCCGCGCGGAGCGCGCTGACCCAAGTTCCGCACAGCGCGCGCGGACTCAAGTCCGGGTGGGTCCTGGCCGATAACCCGGTCACACCCCTCTGCCCGGACCCGACCATGCGCCCGATCCTGACCCTGTCCCTTCTTGCCAGCGCCCTGCTGCTGGCAGGATGCGACCAGCTGGGCATCGAGTCGGCGGCCGTGGTGGCCGAGAAGCGCTCGGCCGAGGGCAAGGCCATCGGCGGCGCCTGCCGCCATGCGGCCCGCGCGATCGAGGACTGCTACACGCTGAACAAGAAGGCCGACAAGGCCGCGGTCTACGCCGGCTGGCGCGACATGGACGACTACATGCGCGAAAACAAGCTCGAGCCCGTCCTGCCGCAGATCAAGCCCGAGCCCAAGAAGAAGCCGCCGCCCGCCGACGGCGAGGAAGCCGTGGCCGATGCCGGCACCGAGACCAAGGACGGCAAGGACGCCGCCGCGTCCGCACACGGCAAGCACTGAGTCCGGCCCCGCGGCCGCCGCCATAGGACAATGGCGGGATGCTCGATTCCTGGCGCCGCCTGCGGCGCGATCCTGATTTCCACGCCGGCGCGCGCGAGATGGCCGGCATCGCGCTGGGCATCGGCGCCTGGGGCCTGGTCACCGGCGTGGCCATGGTCAAGAGCGGACTGGGCGTGCCGCTGAGCCTGCTGATGACGCTGACCGTGTTCGCCGGCAGCGCGCAGCTCAGCGCACTGCCGCTGATCGCCGCCGGCGCGCCGATCTGGGTGGTCTGGGCCACCGCCGCCTGCGTCAACCTGCGCTTCGTGATCTTCAGCGCCGGCTGGCGCCCCTACTTCGCCCACCTGCCGCGCCGACAGCGCCTGCTGATGGGCTATGTCAGCGGTGATCTGAACTACGTGTGCTTCATGCGCCGCTACCCCGAGCCGGTGCCCGCGCCGGGTCAGCTGGCCTACTACTGGGGCGGTGTGGCGGTGAACTGGTGCGCCTGGCAGGCCATGTCCATCCTGGGCATCGTGCTGGCCGACCAGGTGCCCACCGAATGGGGCCTGGGCTTTGCCGGCACGCTGGCGCTGCTGGGCCTGACCGGCTCGCTGCTGACCGACCGCGCCACCTGGATCGCGGCGGCCGTGGCCGCCTGCGCCGCGGTGGCGGCCTATGCGCTGCCGCTGCGCCTGAACATCGTGGTGGCGATTGCCGCGGCGGTGGCCGTGGGCATCGTGCTCGACCACTGGAAGCCCGCGCAGCGGCCGGGGGCCGCATGACGGGCTGGGACACCGCACTCGCCATCCTGGGCCTGGCCGTGATCACCGTGCTGACGCGCAGTTTCTTCCTCATCCCCGAACGCGAACTGCCCATGCCGGCGTGGCTGCGCGAAGCGCTGCGCTATGCACCGCTGGCCGCGCTGTGCGCCGTGGTGGCGCCCGAGATCGTGCTGACCCAGGGCCAGCTGATCCACACCTGGCAGGACGCCCGACTGTTCGCCGCCGCCGCCGGTGCGCTGTGGTTCTGGTGGCGCCGCGGCATCCTGGGCACCATCGTCTGCGGCACCGCCGTGATGTTGACGCTGCGCCTGGGCCTGGGCTGGTGAATCCCGATAATTCGATCTGTTGAACCCCCGAAGAGAGCCAAGACCATGAACGTGATCCGCTTCGCCGACCTCGTCGCCCAGGGCCGTGCCCAGGGCCAGCGCGTCTTCATCCGCGCCGACCTGAACGTCCCGCAGGACGACGCCGGAAACATCACCGAAGACACCCGCATCCGCGCCTCGGTGCCCTGCATCCAGCTGGCGCTGCAAGGTGGTGCCGCGGTGATGGTGACCTCGCACCTGGGCCGCCCCACCGAGGGCGAGTTCAAGCCCGAGGATTCTCTGGCCCCGGTCGCCAAGCGCCTGGGCGAGCTGCTGGGCCGCGAGGTGAAGCTGGTGGCCAACTGGGTGGACGGCGTGGAAGTAGAGCCCGGCGAGGTGGTGCTGCTGGAAAACTGCCGCGTCAACAAGGGCGAGAAGAAGAACAACCCCGAGCTGGCGCAGAAGATGGCCGCACTGTGCGACATCTTCGTGCACGACGCCTTCGGCACCGCCCACCGCGCCGAGGCCAGCACCTACGGCATCGCCCAGTTCGCCAAGATCGCCTGCGCGGGCCCGCTGCTGGCCGCCGAGATCGATGCGATCAGCAAGGCCCTGGCCAACCCGAAGCGCCCGCTGGTGGCCATCGTCGCGGGCAGCAAGGTCAGCACCAAGCTGACCATCCTGCAAAGCCTGGCCAAGAACGTGGATGGCCTGATCGTGGGTGGCGGCATCGCCAACACCTTCATGCTGGCCGCCGGCCTGAAGATCGGCAAGAGCCTGGCCGAGCCCGACCTGCTGGGCGAGGCCACCGCGGTGATCGCCGCGATGAAGGCGCGCGGCGCCGAGGTGCCCATTCCTGAGGACGTGGTCACCGCCAAGGCCTTCGCGGCCGACGCGCCGGCCACCATCAAGGCCGCCACCGAGGTGGCGGATGACGACCTGATCCTGGACATCGGCCCGAAGACGGCGGCCAGGCTGGCGGCGCAACTGAAGGCCGCCGGCACCATCGTCTGGAACGGCCCGGTGGGCGTGTTCGAGTTCGACGCCTTCGCCAAGGGCACCGAGGCCATCGCCCGCGCGATCGCCGAGTCGGACGCCTTCAGCATCGCCGGCGGCGGTGACACGCTGGCGGCGATTGCCAAGTACGGCATCGAGCAGGACGTGGGCTACATCTCCACCGGCGGCGGCGCCTTCCTGGAGGTGTTGGAGGGCAAGACCCTGCCGGCCTTCGAGATCCTGGCCAAGCGCGCCGCTGCCTGAACCTCCGGGCACCCCACGCCAGGCGGCCTTCGGGCCGCTTTTTTTCGTCCCCCTCGGCCGCTGCGGGCGCAACTTGAGGGGGGCCGGAAAGGCTGTCCCCTCCATCCGGGTATGGGCTGCGTCGCCTCAAGTTCGACCGCCGCAGCGCCGAAGTCCCTCACAAGGCCGCGGCCAGTGGGCGGCGGTGTGCGATTCGAGGATGTGAGATGACCGAGACCGTCGATGTCAGCCAGCTGCGTGTGGGGATGTTCGTTCACCTGGACGTGGGCTGGATGTCGCATCCCTTTCCGCTCTCCAGCTTCAAGATCGCCTCGGCCGAACAGATCCAGACCATCCAGGGCCTGGGCCTGAAGCAGCTGCGCTGGAGTCCGGAGCGCAGCGACCCGGCGCCGGTCAGCCTGGAGCTGCCGGCCCACACCGCGGCGGCCGAGGAAGCCCCGGCCCCCGACCCGGCCGAGCTGGCGCGGCGCGAGCGCGCCGCCCGCCTCGAGGCGCAGCTCGACGCGATGCGCCAGTGCGAGCGCCAGTTCAGCGAGGCCTGCCGCGACCTGCGCCGCATCAACGACTGCGTCCAGGGCGAACCCGAGCAGGCCCGCGAGGCCACGCGCCAGCTCAGCCAGGCCTTGATGGACAAGATGCTGGTCGACGGCGAGCTGTGCGTGCGCGTGCTGGGCGAGCAGCAGGGCGACCGCCTGTCGGCGCATGTGATGAACGTGACGGTGATCTCGATGCTGCTGGGCAAGGCCCTGGGCTTCGACGCCGAGGAGATGATGGCCCTGGGCAGCGGCGCGCTGCTGCACGACGTGGGCAAGCTGAGCCTGCCCGACCGCCTGCGCCTGGGCCACGACAACTTCAGCGCCGCCGAGCAGCAGCACTACCGCGAGCATGTGGCGCTGGGCGTGGCGCAGGGCCGGCGCATGGGCCTGACGCCGCAGGTGCTGCTGGTGATCGCCCAGCACCACGAGCTGGCCGACGCCTCGGGCTACCCCAGCGGCGTGGGTCTGGACAAGATCAGCACCGCGGCCCGCGTGGTGTCGATGGTCAACCACTACGACAACCTGTGCAACGCCGCCTCGGTGGCCCAGTCATTGACGCCGCACGAGGCGCTGTCGCGGATGTTCGCGCATGCCCGCGGCAAGTTCGACGCGGTGATGCTCAACGCCTTCATCCGCCTGATGGGCATCTACCCGCCGGGCTCGATCGTGCAGCTGTCCGACGACCGCCTGGCGATGGTGATGTCGGTCAACTCGGCGCGCCCGCTCAAGCCGCGCGTGCTGGTGATGGATGCCGGCGTGCCCAGCGAGCAGGCGCTGCACCTGGACCTGGAGCAGGTGCCCGACCTGGGCATCCGCCGCAGCCTGCGCAGCGACCAGCTGCCCGGCCGCGCCCTGGAATACCTGGCCCCGCGCAAGCGCCTGGCCTACTTCTTCGACGTCGAGTCGCCGGCCCTGGAGCAGGCATGACGCGTGGCAGCCAACGGCCACGGAGGCGGCGGTGAGCGGCCCGGATGCCGGTCTGTCCTGGTGGGCCGGACAGGCCCAGGGGCAGGCGGCCATCCTGGCGGCGCTGGACGCGCCGGCCTGGCTGGTCGAGGCCGATCACCTGACGGTCCTGCAGGCCAATGAGGCGGCGGCCGCCTTCCTCGGTCGGCCGCAGCAGGCGCTGCCCGGCCTGGACGCCCAGGCCCTGCTGCCCAGCCTGGAGGACCTGGCCTTCTGGGGCGAGGCCCAGGCTGGCCACGCCACGACGCTGGATTCCGAGATCGACCTGCCCCGCCCGGGCGGCGGCGAGGCGCGCATGCGCCGGCGCATCAGCCGCCTGCCGGGCGAGGGCCCCGGCCTGTGGCTGGTGCAGCTGCAGGACCTGAGCCGCGAGCACGCCGCGCAGCGCGAGCGCGAGCGCGCGCTGGCCGAGCTGCGCGCCACGCTGGAGGCCACCGCCGATGGCATCCTGGTCACCGACCTGAGCGGCGGCATCCGGGCCTTCAACCGCCGCTTCGCCCAGCTCTGGTCGCTGCCGCCGCAGGCCCTGGAGCAGCGCGACGACGCGCGCGTGCACGCCTGGATGGCGCTGCAGACCACCCAGCCCGAGGCCTGGCGCGCGCGCCTGGCCGCGCTGCGCGAGCATTGCCTGACCTCGGCCAACGACACCGTGCGCCTGGTCGACGGCAGCCTGCTCGAATGCCACACCCAGCCGCAATGGAGCCAGGGCCGACCGATCGGCCGGGTGTTCTCGTTCCGTGAACTGAACCGGCTGCGCCCGGGGGCGCCCCGCCGGGACGGGGACGGCGAGCCCGACGCCGGCAGCCGCCTGCCGCACCGCGCCACGTTCGTCGCCCGTGTCGACGATGCGCTCGCCCAGGCCCGCGACAGCGGCGCCAGCCTGGTGGTGCTGTGCGTGGATGTCGACACGCAGGCGCTGTGGGGTGCGCCGGACGCCGCCCTGCCTTCCGAGGACCGCTGGGCCGCGGTGGTGCGGCTGCTGCGCGCCGGCCTGCAGGCGCCGGCGATGCTGGCGCGGCTGGGCGCGGCACGCTTTGGCGTGCTGCTCGAGAACGCCAGCGAGGCCAAGGCCGAAGCCGTGGCCCGCCGCTGGCAGGCGCTGGCCGCGGCCGAGCCGGCGGGCAGCATCAGCCCGCCGGTGGTGGGCGTGGCGGCCTACCCGCAGGCGGGCAACTCGGCCGACGAACTGCTGGCCCATGCCGAGAAAGCCCTGGCGCGCGCCCAGGCGCTGGGCGAGTCCTGCCGCACCCACCAGAGCAGCGGCGAGTCGCGCACCCAGCGCCAGCAGCGGCTGGAGGCGGCGCTGCGCGACGGTCTGGCGCAGCCGCAGTTCCGGCTGCAGTACCAGCCCCGCATCGACATGGCCCAGGGCCGCCCCTGCGGCCTGGAAGCGCTGGTGCGCTGGAAGGACCCGCTGGCCCACCGCGAGCTGCTGCCCGCGCAGTTCCTGCCGCTGGCCAACCGCGCCGGTCTGCTGGCCACACTGGACGAGTGGGTGCTGTCGCAGGCCGTGCAGCAGCTGGCGCGCTGGCGCGCCGCCGGGCTGATGCTGCCGGTGTCGGTCAACCTGGGCGCGGCCTCGCTGCTGCGGCCTGGGCTGGCGCGGCGCATCGAAGCCCTGCTGGTCCATGCCGGCGTGCCCGCGCAGGCGCTGTCGCTGGAGCTGAGCGAAGAGGCGCTCATCACCGACCCCGAGGCCACCGCGATCACCGTGCGCGCGCTGCGCGCGCTCGGACTGGGGGTGGTGCTCGATGGCTTCGGCCGCGGCGAGAGTTCGGCCACGCTGCTGCAGCGCCTGCCGCTGTCGGCGGTCAAGCTGGACCGCAGCGTGCTGCACGACGCCACGCGCCATGCCCAGGGTGCCGCGTGGCTGCGCGCCACCGCGGCACTGGTGCGCGCGCTGGGCCTGGACTGCCAGGCCGTGGGCGTCGAGACCGAGGGCCAGCGTCTGGCGCTGGCGCAGGCGGGCGGCCTGTCCTGGCAGGGCTTCCTGCATGGCGCGGCGCTGGATGCGCAGCGGGTGCCCAACTGGTGCGCCCGGGTGGCGGCCGCCGCAGCCTGAGCCTCGGCAGGCACAATGCACGCCGAGGGCCCGCAGCGGGCCCGGGGAGCGAGCGTGATCTACAAGTTCAAGAGCAAGGCGGCCGGTGACGTGATCATGCTCGGCCCCAATGGTGACCGGGTGCTGGGCCTGATCGGCAAGCCCACCGGCGGCCCCGGCATCCTCGAGCCCCAGGACATGCCGGCCGCAGTGGCCGCGCTGCAGGCCGCGATCGAGGCGGACGACGCGGTGCGCGCCGCCGCGGTCGACGAGCAGGACCCGGCGACACGGCCCGAGGGCATCTCGCTGCGCCAGCGCGCCTGGCCGCTGGTCGAGATGATCCGCCGTGCCCAGGCGGCCGACGAACCCATCGTCTGGGGCGCCTGATGCCCTTTCCCGAGCCGACCCGCGTGATCGCGGTGCGCCATGGCGAGACCGCCTGGAACGTCGACACCCGGCTGCAGGGCCAGCTCGACGTGCCGCTCAATGACCGCGGACGCGAGCAGGCCCGGCTGGCGGCGCGGGCGCTGCGCCACGACCCGCCCGACGTGATCTATGCCAGCGACCTTTCGCGCGCGCTGGCCACCGCCCAGGCCACCGGCGAGCTGCTGGACCGCCCGGTGAGCACCGACACCGGCCTGCGCGAGCGCCACTTCGGCATCTGGCAGGGCCACACCTACGCCGAGGTGGCCGAGCGCTGGCCCGAGCAGAGCGAGCGCTGACGCCGCCGCGAGGCCGGCTTCGGCCCCGAACAAGGCGAGACGCTGCAGGGCTTCTTCGACCGCGTGGTGGCCTGCACCACCCGTCTGGCCAGCGCCCATCCCGGCCAGACGGTGCTGATGGTGGCGCATGGCGGCGTGCTGGACTGCCTGTACCGCGCGGCCTCGCGCATCGCGCTGGACGCGCCGCGCACCTGGGAGCTGCCCAACACCGGCATCAACCGCCTGCTCTACACCGGCGAGGGCTTCACGCTGGTGGGTTGGGCCGATGTGCACCACCTGGACGACGACGCGCGCGACGAGTCCAGCGACCGGGTCGGCCACGCCGCCTGACGCCATGCAGGCCGCTCAGGTGATCGTGCTGGCAGTGCCGGTGTTCCTGGCGCTGATCGGCCTGGAGTGGTGGTGGGGACGCCGGCGCGGCTTCGACACCTACCGCCTCAACGACGCGCTGGCCAGCCTGTCGTTGGGCGTGATCAATCAGGTGCTGCCGCTGCTGCTGCGCGTCGGGGTCTACACCTGGGTCTGGCAGCACGCGGCGCTGACGAGACTGCCCGCCGACGCCTGGTGGGTCTGGCTGGCGGCGCTGATCGGCTACGACTTCTGCTACTACTGGCTGCACCGTGCCGGCCACCGCGTGGCGATCTTCTGGGCCGCCCATGCGGTGCACCACCAGAGCGAGGAATACAACCTCAGCACCGCGCTGCGTCAGACCGGCAGCGGCTGGTTGCTGGGCTGGCTGTTCTACCTGCCGATGGCGGTGCTGGGCGTGCCGCCGCTGGTCTTCGGCACGGTGGCGCTGATCGACCTGCTCTACCAGTTCTGGGTGCACACCCGGCAGATCGGCCGCCTGGGCGGGTTCGACCGCTGGTTCTGCTCGCCCAGCAACCACCGTGTGCACTACGCGGTGAACGACCGCTACCTGGACCACAACTACGGCGGCATCCTGATGGTCTGGGACCGGCTGTTCGGCACCTTCATCGACGAGGACGACGCCGAGCCCATCGTCTACGGCACGCGCACGCCGCTGGCCAGCTGGGACCCGCTGCACGCCAACCTGGTGGTCTACCGCGAGCGCTGGGCCCTGATGCGCCATGCGCGCGGCTGGCGCGAGCAGCTGGCGGTGTGGCTGGCGCCGCCCGACTGGAAGCCGGCGGCCGCGCCGCCGTCGCCGCCCTTCGTGCTGGCGCGTGCCGCCTACGACCCGCCGGTGTCGCGCTTGCGCCAGGGGGCCGCGGTGGCGCTGTTCGGCGTGGTGTTGCTGGCGGCGGCGCAGTGGCTGTGGATCGCCCACACGCTGGCGCCGCTGGCGATGTGGAGCGGCGCGGTGGCGATCCTGGCCGCGACCTGGGGCGTGGGCCGGCTGCTGACGCCGCCGGCCCGGTCGTCCGCCTGACCCTCAGACGCTCTAGCGCTCGAACAGATCGCCGGCGCGCTGCGGCGGCGCCAGACCCAGGTGGCGCCAGGCCATCAGCGTGGCCACGCGGCCGCGCGGCGTGCGCTGCAGAAAGCCCTGCTGGATCAGGTAGGGCTCGATCACGTCCTCGATCGTGCCGGGCTCCTCGCCAATCGCGGCGGCCACGTTGTCCAGGCCCACCGGGCCGCCGTCGAAGCGGTGCACCACCGCCTCCAGCAGCTTGCGGTCCATCAGGTCGAAACCCTGCGGGTCGACGTCGAGCATCTTCAGCGCGGCGTCGGCCATCGCGCGGGTGATGTGGCCATTGCCCTTGACGTCGGCGTAGTCGCGCACGCGGCGCAGCAGGCGGTTGGCGATGCGCGGCGTGCCGCGGCTGCGGCGGGCGATTTCCATTGCCCCGTCGGGGTCGATCGGTGCGTTCATCAGGCCCGCCGAGCGGGTGACGATGCGGGTGAGTTCCTCGGCCGTGTAGAACTCGAGCCGGGCGACGATGCCGAAGCGGTCGCGCAGCGGGTTGGTCAGCATGCCGGCGCGGGTGGTGGCGCCGACCAGCGTGAAGGGCTGCAGGTCCAGCTTGATCGAGCGCGCCGCCGGGCCCTCGCCGATCATGATGTCGATCTGGTAGTCCTCCAGCGCCGGGTAGAGGATTTCCTCGACCACCGGGCTGAGGCGGTGGATCTCGTCGATGAAGAGGACGTCGTCCTTCTCGAGGTTGGTCAGGATGGCCGCCAGGTCCTTGGGCTTTTCCAGCACCGGGCCGCTGGTCTGGCGCAGGTTGACGCCCAACTCGGCGGCGATGATGTGGCTCAGCGTGGTCTTGCCCAGGCCGGGCGGACCGAACAGCAGCACATGGTCCAGCGCTTCGCGGCGCTTCTTGGCCGCGCCGATGAAGATCTCGAGCTGCTCGCGCGCCTTGGCCTGGCCGACGTACTCGTCCAGCAGCTTGGGCCGAAGCGCCCGCTCCAGCGCTTCCTCCTGCGGGCTGGCCGCGGCGGCGGTCAGCACCCGGGGAGCACGCGGCAGGTCGGCGCCGAAATCATCGGTCTGGATGGACATACAGTCATTATCGGGCCAACTCGCGACTCGTGGGGGGCTTGCGCTGGATCTGGTCGCCGCCCGCCCGATCACCCTAGAATCGGCCGCACATGCTGCATCACCTGCGACATCGCCTGGCCCATGCCGCCCTGCTGGCGTGGATGGCGCTGTTCGGCCTGCTGGCGGCACCGACCGTCTCGCGCAGCCTGGCGGCGGTCGACCCGATCGCCTACGCGGCGGTGTGCAGTGCCGCGGGCAGCACCGATGCCGCGTCCAGCCAGGGGCAGGCCCACGCCGGCGAGGCCTGCGGCCTGTGCGCCGTGGCCGCCCTGCCGATCGTGCCGGTGGTCGGCGGTGGCAGCGTGGCCGTGCCCCGCTTCACGGCCGTGTTGGCCGAGCCGGTGGCGCTGCCGTCGCGGCAGGTGGCGTGGCGCATCGCGCGCTCACGCGCACCGCCTCTCCTGACCTGATGCCCGAGCGCGGGCCGCGGCGAGATGCCGCGCCCGCAGTTGACATCGGTGTGCGCGGCCCGGCCGCGCCGGAGAGGATTCCCATGAACCATGCTTTCCACGCCGACGGCGTGCCGGCCCCGCTGGGCCTGGCCACCGGCGACACGCTGTTCGAGGCGGGCCACGGCGGCCCGGTCTGGCAACTGCAGTCCGGCGCCCTGCGCCTGGACCAGCTGGGCCGTGAGGGCCAGCGCTTCGTGCAGCTGGTGCTGCCGGGCGACCTGGTGGGCGCCGAGCAGCTGGCCGCCAGCGGCTATGCCCACAGTGCCCGGGCGATCGTGCCCAGCGTGGCCGTGCAGCGCGCCGTGGGCGGTGACGCCGAGCGCCGCCTGCTGCTGGCCGAGGCGCTGCTGGGCCAGCTCTCGCGCACCGGCGACCTGGTCCTGCTGCGCACCGGGACCGCCCAGGAGCGTCTGCGCCACCTGCTGCTGCTGCTGTCCGGCGCCGAGTCCGACTGGGACGAGGCCGAGGCCAGCCAGCGCGTGCTGCCCACGATCAAGGACGTGGCCGCGATCATCGACACCGCGCCCGAGACCGTCTCGCGCATCTTCGCCAACCTCAAGCGTTCGCACCTGCTCGACGGCCGCCAGCGCCAGGGCGCGCGCTTCAGCGCGGCGCGGCTGCGCGAGCAGGTCTGGCCCGCCGGCATGACCCGCAGCGACGGCGCCCAGCGCCCGCTGCAGCTGGTCGAGGTCTGACCTTCACGCTTTTCCAACCACCCCCAGAGGACCCCCGATGAAGTTGAAACATCTGGCCGCAGCGGCCTTCACGGCCAGCCTGTCGATGAGTGCAGCGCTGGCACAGACCGCGGTCAGCGACGCCTGGGTGCGCGGCACCGTGCCGGCCCAGAAGGCCACCGGCGCCTTCATGCAGCTCAAGTCCGCGCAGGGCGGCCGGCTGCTGTCGGTGGCTTCGCCGCTGGCCGGCGTGGTCGAGATCCACGAGATGAAGATGGACGGCAATGTGATGAAGATGGCGGCGCTGCCCAAGGGCCTGGAGCTGCCGGCGGGGCAGACCGTCGAGCTCAAGCCGGGCGGCTACCACGTGATGCTGATGGACCTGAAGCAGCCGCTGAAGGACGGCGACAGCGTGCCGCTGAGCCTGGTCGTCGAGGGCAAGGACGGCAAGCGCGAGACGATCGAGCTGAAGGCGCCGGTGCGCCCGCTGGGTGCTGCCAACCCGGCACCGATGCACCAGCACTGACTGACCGAGCCAGAAGCGCCCCAGAACGGGCGTTTCTCCGGACATTGCCGCGGCGATCTGCGTGTCGAATGCGGGGGGCATGCGTTTCGCCAGGATGCCCATGAACCTGCTCAGTCGCCTCTCCGTCAAGACGCGCCAGCTGTGGCTCGCGGCGCTCAGCGCGCTGATCGTCTGCGCCTGTGTCGCCGTCGCGCTGTACGAAACGCGTGCACTGGCACGCAGCAGCCAGACCAGTTTCGTGGCCAAGGACGTGGTGGCCGACATCCTGCCGCCACCGATGTATCTGATCGAGATGCGCCTGGTCGTGTCCCAGGCCCTCGAGGCGACGCTGTCGATCCGCCGCGCCGAGGACGAACTGGCGCGGCTGGGGCGCGAGTACGACGACCGTGTCGCCTGGTGGACCGCCCACCCGCCCTACGGTCTGGAGCAACAGCTGCTGGGGCGGCAGCACGCCGAGGGGCGGGCCTTCATCGCCGCCGCCAGGGACGTGCTGCAGCACCTCAAGTCCGGCGACCGCGAGGCCGCCACGAAGGCCTTGCTGACGGCCGACGCGCTCTACCTGCGCCACCGTGCCGGCGTCGACGAGACGGTCACGGCCGGCGCGGCGCTGGCCGAGTCGTCCATGCAGGAGTTCGCCGACCAGTCCGAGCGCGCCCACCAGGTGCTCCTGACGCTGATGGCCTTGGGCGTCACCGCGACGCTGGCGCTGGCCTGGGGCGTCTCACGCTCGCTGCTGGTGCCGTTGCGCCATGCCGTCCGGGTGGCCGAGACGGTGGCGGCGGGCGACCTGACCCGCCAGGTCCGGGTCGATGGCCGCGACGAGACGGCCCAGTTGCTGAGTTCGCTCAATGCGATGAGCGGGCGCCTGGCCGAGATGGTCAGCGAGGTCCGCACGGCCAGCCTGCATGTGGCCTCGGCCAGCACCCAGATCTCGGCCGGCAACCAGGACCTGCGCCAGCGCACCGAGGTGCACCAGAGCGAACTGATGGCCACCAGCGCGAGCCTGGCCGAGGTCACCCGCTTCGTGCACGAGAACGCCGCGTCGGCCCAGACCGCCCGCGAGCGCGCACAGGTGGTGAGCCAGACAGCCGGGCAGGGGCTGAAGGCGGTGCGCGACCTGACCGGCATGATGAGCACGATCTCCGGCAGCTCGCGCAAGGTGGGCGAGATCGTCGGCCTGATCGAGTCGATCGCTTTCCAGACCAACCTGCTGGCGCTCAACGCCGCCGTCGAGGCCGCCCGGGCCGGCGAGCAGGGCAAGGGATTTGCCGTGGTGGCCGCCGAGGTCCGTCAGCTGGCCAACCGCTCGTCGGCGGCCAGCGCCGAGATCCGCGCGCTGGTGCAGGCCAGCGCCGCCGACATCCAGGAGGGCGACCGCTTTGCCGGCGTCGCGCACCAGGCGATCGAGGCGATGGCGGCCCAGGTCGACGAGATGGGCCAGCGCGTGGGCGAGATCTGGGAGACCACCTTCGCCCAGAGCTCGGGCATCAACATGCTGGTCGAGACCATGCAGGCGCTGGCGAACAGCTCCAGTTCGAACGTGGCGCTGGTGGCGCAGACGGCCGAGCTGGCCGGCGGCCTGGAAGGCCAGGCGCGCCAGCTGGCCGAGTGTGTCGGCGCCTTCCAGCTGCCGGATTCGCCGCGCCAGGTGCAGCCGGCCTGAGCGGTCAGCCCAGGGCCTTGAGCGCGAGCTTGATGCCCTCGCTGACGCCCACGTCCGGCGGCAGCTTCTTCAGCGCCGCCGCGGCATCCTTCTCGCCATAGCCCAGCGCCATCAGCGCCTGGACGATGTCGGCCTGGCTGTCACTGACCGCCGTGGCGCCGGCCGGCAGCGCCAGGTCGGGGCCGAGCTTGCCCTTGAGTTCGAGCAGCAGCCGCTCGGCGGTCTTCTTGCCGATGCCCGGCACCTTCTGCAGCCGCCCGCCTTCCTGGCGCGTCACCGCCGCGGCCAGATCGGCCACGCTCAGGCCCGACAGGATGGCCAGCGCGGTGCGCGGGCCGATGCCGGAGATCTTCAGCAGCTCGCGGAAGGTGCCGCGTTCCTCAGCGGTGAGAAAGCCGTAGAGCAGCTGCGCGTCCTCGCGCACCACGAAGTGGGTCAGCAGCGTGGCGCGCTCGCCCAGGCCCGGCAGGTGGTAGAAGGTGCTCATCGGCACGTCGACCTCGTAGCCGACGCCGCCCACATCGATGAGCACGCGCGGCGGGGTTTTCTCGGCGAGGGTTCCGGTGAGGCGTCCGATCATGGCGCCGCATCATACGGTGGTGGACAATCACCGGCGATGACGCTGCGCCACACCTTCACGCCCCTCGACAACGTCCGCCTGGGTCACCTGTGCGGACCGCTGGACGAACACCTGCGGACGATCGAGGCGGTGCTGCCGGTCACCATCCAGCGCCGCCAGGGGGCGTTTCGCATCGAGGGCAGCGCGCGCGATGCCGAGCGCGTGCTGGAGCTGCTGCAAAGCCTCTATGAGCGCGCCCGCAAGGCCATCCCCGCCGATCTGCTGCAACTGGCGCTGGACGACCTGCGCCGCGGCAGTCGCGCGCGCCTGGCCGGCAGCGACGCCGAGGGCGACATCGTGCTGCACACGCGCCGCGCCGACCTCACTGGCCGCGCGCCCAACCAGGTGCAGTACCTGCGCCAGATCCTGGGCCACGACATCACCTTCGGCATCGGCCCGGCCGGCACCGGCAAGACCTTCCTGGCCGTGGCCTGCGCGGTGGATGCGCTGGAGCGCAGCGCGGTGCAGCGCATCGTGCTGACGCGCCCGGCGGTGGAAGCCGGCGAGCGCCTGGGTTTCCTGCCGGGCGACCTGGCGCAGAAGGTCGACCCCTACCTGCGCCCGCTGTACGACGCGCTGTATGACCTGATGGGCTTTGACCGCGTGACCAAGGCCTTCGAGAAAGGCACGCTGGAGATCGCGCCGCTGGCCTTCATGCGCGGGCGCACGCTCAACCACAGCTTCGTCATCCTCGACGAGGCCCAGAACACCACGCCCGAGCAGATGAAGATGTTCCTGACCCGCATCGGCTTCGGCGCCAAGGCGGTGATCACCGGCGACGTCAGCCAGATCGACCTGCCGCGTGGCACGGTCAGCGGCCTGGTCGACGCCGAGCAGGTGCTGCGCAAGGTCAATGGCATCGCCACCACCCGCTTCACCTCGGCCGACGTGGTGCGTCACCCGCTGGTGGCGCGCATCGTCGACGCCTACGACGCCCAGCAGCGCCGCCGTGCGCGCGCTTCCACCGCCCCGGAGTCCTGATGGCCCTGCACCCGCTCACCCTGTCGCTGCAGTTCGCCGACCCGCGCCACCGCGCGCAGCTGCCGCGCCACACCGTGGCGCGCTGCATCCGCCATGCGCTGGAGGCGCCGGGCGAGATCACCGTGCGCATCGTGGGTGACGACGAGGGCCGGGCGTTGAACCGCGACTACCGCGGCAAGGACTACGCCACCAACGTGCTCACCTTCGACTACGCCCACGAACCGGTGGTGCAGGCCGACCTGGTGCTGTGCGCGCCGGTGGTCGAGGCCGAGGCCCGGGCCCAGCGCATCCCGCTGGCCGAGCACTACGCGCACCTGCTGGTGCACGGCACGCTGCACGCCCAGGGTTACGACCACGAGGGCGACGAGGTCGAGGCCGAGGCGATGGAAGCGCGCGAGACCGAGCTGATGCTGGGTCTGGGCCTGCGCGACCCGTACCGCCTCAGGGCAGCGGGGTCAGCAGATAGCAGCGACCGTCCGACCCGCTCGCCGAGATCTGCCCGGCGTCGTTGATGCCCCAGGCCTGGGTCAGCGTGGCGCCATCCGGCAGCGTGACCAGGCTGTCCAGCGTCTTCCAGGTGCCGCCGATCGTGGCCACGAAGGCGTACAGGCGCGACCAGTCGTCGGTGTAGAAGCCCACCACCTTGCCCTTGCTGTTGAGGTTCTGGGCCAGCGCGAACAGGCCGGGCACGCCCAGGTCGCGCAACTGGCCGCCGCCGGGATCGGTGACGAAGGCGTGGTGGGCCGAGCCGTCGGCATTCCCGGCAAAGCCCACCAGCACGCCCGACTTGTTCATGCCCAGCGCAAACGTGGTGTGGCCGCCCAGCGTGCCCAGCAGCGTCATGCCCTGACCGTCGGGCCCGGTGATGAAGGCCCGCGACCCGCCACCCGGCTGGTCGATCGCGCCGGCCACGGTGCCGTCGGCCAGCACGCCCATCGGCGTGGTGCCGGCGGCCAGCGACTGCGGCCGGTAGCGCGACCCACTGGTGAGAAAGCCGTGGTACAGGCCGTCCGTGGGGTCCAGCGCGCCGCCGACCACGCGGCCCTTGGCGCTCAGCGCGGTGGCGTAGGACGACCGTCCGGCCTGGCCGATCGGCGTGGGCACGCTGGCGCCCGCCGCCACCACGATCGCCTGCTCGGCGGTGTCGCCAGCCACCGAGGCCTGCCCCACCGCCACGCCGCGGTCGTTGAGGCCCTGCAGGCGGCTGTGCGAGCCGCCCAGGGTGTCGACCAGCCGCGCCCCGACGCCATTCGGCCCGGTGACGAAGCCGCGGGCGGGACCGGCGGGGCTGAGCATGGTGGTCCCAACCACCTGGCCGCTGCCATTGACGGCCGCGGGCTGGCAGCTCACGGTGCCGGCGGGGGTGATGTCGAGGGCGCTGTACCGTGCGGCGGCCTGGGCCTGAGGGGCCAGCAGGGCGAGCAGGGCGGCGGCAGCGAGGGCAGGGGTGTGCAAGGGGACGTCCTTCAGCGGGGAGGGGGCGCGACATCAGCCCCGGGTGCTCCCCAACAGCCGACGTTGCCAGAAGAAGAAGCCCAGCACCAGCGCAATCACCCCCATCATGCCGGCGGCGATCCACACGCCGGTGTGCGAGTGGATCAGCGGCAGGCCATCGAAATTCATGCCGAAGAAGCCGGTGATCAGGTTCATCGGCAGGAACAGCGCGGTGATCACGGTCAGCGTGCGCATGATGTCGTTGGTGCGCTGGCCGACCAGGGCGAAGTGCATCTGCAGACCGGCCTCGGCCGACTGCTCCAGCCGGCGCACGTGGGTCAGCACGCGTTCGATGTGCTCCAGCACGTCGCGCGAGCGCACCCGCAGCAGGTCGCGCTCGCGGCGGGTGGTGGCATCGAGCGCGGCCGGCCATTCGTCCAGCGCGTCGATCCACTCCTGGATGGCGCTGCGCTGGTCCTCGCAGATGTCTTCGAGCATGTGCAGCGCATCGCGCGAACGCACGATCAGCGACCAGTCGACGCTGCGCTGGCGCCGCGCCAGCAACTCGGTCTGCAAGGTGGCGAAATGCCGCGTCAGCAGGCGGCGCAGGTCCAGGTAGTTGTCGACCACGTGGTTGACCATGCGCAGCATCAGCTCGGCCGGGCTGGTGGGCAGCCGTGCGCCGCCACGCAGGTCGCTTTCCTGCGCGTGCTGGGCCAGGCGCGAGGCGAAGTGCTCGCGCACCAGGCAGTCGGTGGGGTGCACGCTCAGCAGCACGCGGTCGAAGATCGCGAAGCCGACCGGGCTGGTGTCGATCGCATCGAGCGCCTGGTGCGACGAGGCCAGCGTGCCGTTCTCGGCGCCCAGGAACAGCTCGCGGCTGCCGCTGCCCGGGGCCAGGCGGCGGATCACCATCAGGTCGTACCAGGAGGTGTCGCCGAACTGCGAGGGCAGCTGGGTGTTGAGCAGGTCGCTGACATGCAGGTCCACCAGCGGCGCGCCCACCCAGCGCTGCAGCGCGCCTTGCAGTTCGGCCAGGTGGACCTCGAACTGGCGCCGCCCGGCGCCAATCCACAGAAAACCTTCGGTGGGCAGCACCGACGGCAGCGCCTGCAGCTCCTGCAGACGGTCGGCGGTGACGTGGAAGATGCGCATCAGCCCTGCTTCAGCAGGCGCGCGGCATCGAGGGCGAAGTAGCTCAGCACGCCGTCAGCGCCGGCGCGCTTGAAGGCCAGCAACGCCTCCATCATGACCTTGTCGTGGTCCAGCCAGCCGTTCTGCGCGGCGGCCTTGATCATCGCGTACTCGCCGCTGACCTGGTAGGCGAAGGTGGGCATGCGGAACTCGTCCTTGACCCGGCGCACGATGTCCAGGTAGGGCAGGCCGGGCTTGACCATCACCATGTCGGCGCCTTCGGCGATGTCCAGCGCCACCTCGCGCAGCGCCTCGTTGCTGTTGGCCGGGTCCATCTGGTAGGTCTTCTTGTCGCTCTTGCCCAGGTTGGCGGCCGAGCCCACGGCGTCGCGGAAAGGGCCGTAGAAGGCGCTGGCGTACTTGGCGCTGTAGGCCATGATCCGGGTGTGGATGCGGCCGCGGGCCTCCAGCGCGTCGCGGATGGCGCCGATGCGGCCGTCCATCATGTCGCTGGGCGCGACGATGTCCACGCCGGCCTCGGCCTGCACCAGCGCCTGCTCGCACAGCACGGCCACGGTCTCGTCGTTCAGGATGTAGCCGGTGTCATCCAGCAGGCCGTCCTGGCCGTGGCTGGTGAACGGGTCCAGCGCCACGTCGGTCAGCACGCCCAGCTCCGGGAAGCGCGATTTCAGTGCCCGCACCGCGCGCGGCACCAGGCCCTCGGGGTTGGTGGCCTCGCGGCCGTTCGGGTCCTTCAGCGAGGGGTCGATCACCGGGAACAGCGCCATCACCGGCACGCCCAGCGCCAGGCACTGCTCGGCCTGGGCGAACAGGCGGTCGACGCTCATGCGCTGCACGCCGGGCATGCTGGCCACGTCCTGCACCTGGTTCTGGCCGTCGAGCACGAAGACCGGCAGGATCAGGTCGGCCGGGGTGAGGAGGTGCTCACGCACCATCGCACGGCTGAAGGCATCACGGCGCAGGCGGCGCGGACGGGCGGCCGGGAAACTGGGCAGGCTCATGGGACGGCAGAAAAAAACGCAGGATGCCGAAGATGCAACAGCCCGCGGGGGTTCGTGGAGCCCCTATGGTACAGACGCGACGCCTGGTGTTAAAGTTCGCATTGAGCGTGGCCTGCGAGGGTCATGCTCCCTGCTTTTCCTCCCTGAGCAGGTGCCTTCACGTGATGACAGCGTCAAGGCTTTCAAGCCCCGGCCCACGGCCGGGGCTCTTTCTTATGGGCCGCCGGATAATGCGGCGCATGAGCTACCTCTGGGTCAAGGCCTTCCACATCGTCTTCGTGGCCAGCTGGTTCGCCGGGCTGTTCTACCTGCCGCGGATCTTCGTCAATCTGGCCATGGTGCCGCACGACAGCCACGCCGAGCGCGAGCGGCTGCTGCTGATGGCGCGCAAGCTGCAGCGCTTCATGATGGTCCTGATGATCCCGGCGATCGTGCTGGGCACGGTGCTGTGGCTGGGCTACGGCATCGGGCGCGGCCCGGGCAGCGGCTGGATGCACCTGAAGCTGCTGCTGGTGGTGGGCGTGCTGGTCTACCAGGAGGTCTGCCGGCGGCTGCTGAAGGATTTCGAGGCGCTGGCCAACCGCCGCAGCGACCGCTGGTACCGCGTGTTCAACGAGGTGACGGTGCTGCTGTTCATCGCCATCGTCGTGCTGGTGGTGGTCAAGCCCTGAGGGGCCGGGGCGGGTGGTGGCGCGTCGCACCGATGGCCGCTCGGCGGCCGCGCTGGCCCTGGCCCTGACCGGCCTGATCGTCTACGCCAGCCTGTATCCGTTCACCGGCTGGCAGTGGCCGCTGGGGTCGTCGCTGCTGGACCTGCTGGTCCTGCCGCTGCCGCGCCGGGCACCGCCCTTCGACATCTGGGCCAATCTGCTGGGCTACGCGCCGCTGGGCGCGTTGCTGGTGCTGGCGCTGCGCGGCCGGGGCAGGGCCACGCTGGGCACGGTGCTGCAGGCGGCGCTGGCCTGCGCGGCGCTGTCCTACACGATGGAGACGGCCCAGCACCTGATCCCGGGCCGCTTTCCGTCGCTGCTGGACCTGGCCCTGAACAGCGCCGGCGGCCTGCTGGGGGCGCTGCTCGCGGTGCTGCTGCTGGCCACCGGCTGGCCGGGCCACTGGCAGAGCTGGCGCCAGCGCTGGTTCATCGGCGGCGATGCGCCGCTCGGGCTGCTGCTGGCCTGGCCGCTGGGTCTGCTGTTTCCGGCGCCCTTCCCGATGGGGCTGGGCCTGGGCTGGGAGCGCATCCAGGACGGTCTGGTCGGGCTGCTGCTGGACGTCGACTGGGCGCAGGAGGCGCTGGAATGGATCAGTGACGTGCCGGCGCCCATCGAGCGGCCAGTGGCGGTGGTCTCGGGCCTGGGCATGGTGCTGGGCCTGCTCGCGCCCTGCCTGATCGCCTGCGCGGTCACCGCGCCCGGCTGGCGGCGGTTGCTGCTGTTCGGCGGCGCGGTGGCGCTGGGGCTGGCGACGACCACGCTGTCGGCGGCGCTGAACTTCGGCCCGGCCCATGCGCTGGGCTGGTTGGGCCCCGAGGTGTTTCCGGCGATGGTGGCGGTGGGCGTGCTGCTGCTGTTGCTGGCGCCGCTGGGCGCGCGCCTGGCCGCCGGCCTGGGCGTGGTGGTGCTGGTCGGCCTGGTGGTGCTGGTGGCCCAGGTGCCGGCCGACCCGTACTTCGCCGACAGCCTGCAGGCCTGGGAGCAGGGCCGCTTCATCCGCTTCCACGGTCTGGCGCAGTGGATCGGCTGGTTCTGGCCCTACCTGGCCCTGGGCTGGCTGCTGCACCGGCTGGCCGCCCAGGACTGAGCAGGCCACTGCCTACAATCCTGCCATGAGCTACTACAAGCACCATCTGTTCTTCTGCCTGAACCAGCGCGAGCCGGGGCAGGACTGCTGCGCCAACCAGGGCGCGCAGGCGGCCTTCGACCACTGCAAGCAGGCGGTCAAGGCGGCCGGCCTGGCCGGGCCGGGTGGGGTGCGGGTGAACAAGGCGGGTTGTCTGGACCGCTGTGCCGGCGGTCCGGTCGCGGTGGTCTACCCCGAGGCGGTCTGGTACACCTTCGTCGACAACGCCGACATCGACGAGATCGTCGAGTCGCACCTGAAGAACGGCCGCCCGGTCGAGCGGCTGCAACTGCCGCCCACGGTGGGCCGCTGATGAACGCCCACACCCGCCGGCTGCTGATGGCCGGCCCGGCCGGGGCGATCGCCCTGGCGATCGACGACCCGGCCGCCGCGCCACGCGGCGTGGCGGTGATCTGCCACCCGCACCCGCAGCATGGCGGCACCATGGACAACAAGGTGGCCCAGACGCTGGCCCGCGCCTTCGTGCAGCTGGGCTACCGGTCGGTGCGCTTCAATTTCCGCGGTGTCGGCGGCTCCGAAGGCGCCTGGGACGAGGGCCGCGGCGAGATCGACGACGCGCTGGCGGTGATCGCCCAGCAGCGCGACCCGGCCCTGCCGCTGGCGCTGGCGGGTTTTTCGTTTGGCGCCTATGTGGCCTCCCAGGCCGCAGCACGCCTGGCCGACAGCCAGCCGGTCGAACGCCTGGTGCTGGTGGGCCCGGCCACACAGAATTTCCAGGTGGCACCGGTGGCGCCGGGAACCCTGGTGATCCACGGCGAGTCCGACGAAGTGGTGCCGCTGGCCGCCACCCTCGAATGGGCCCGGCCCCAGTCGATGCCGGTGGTGGTGGTGCCGGGCGTCGGCCACTTCTTCCACGGCCAGCTCGCGCTGCTCAAGTCCATCGTCACCGACGCCTGGCACCGCTGAGCGGTGCTGCTTCCGCTGTGTGTTCCTGTTGACGCGGCCGCCAGGCCGCGCTCCTGCCTGATTCCCATGAAACGACTGCTGTCCCTGCTCCTGTCCACCCTGTTGCTGGCCGCATCCGCGGCGCGGGCCCAGAGCCCGCAGCCCCCTGAGGTGGCGGCGCGCGGCTACCTGCTGCTCGACATGAGCGCCCGCCAGGTGCTGGCCGAGCGCAATGCCGATGCGCCGGCCGAGCCGGCCTCGCTGACCAAGCTGATGACCGCCTACGTGGTGTTCCAGGCGCTGAAGGACCGCAAGATCGCGCTGGACCAGCGCCTGCCGGTCAGCGAACGCGCCTGGGCCGAGCGCAAGGGCGGCGGCTCGCTGATGTTCATCGACCCCAAGATGACGCCCACGGTGGACGAGCTGCTCAAGGGGATGATCGTGCAGTCGGGCAACGACGCCGCGGTGGCGCTGGCCGAAGGGGTGTCGGGCACGCTGGAGAACTTCGTTGCCCAGATGAACCGCCAGGCCGAGGCCTGGGGCCTGAAGAACACCGCGTTCAAGAACGTCACCGGCCTGACCGAGGCGGGCCACCGCAGCACCGCGCGCGAGCTGGCCGAGATCGCCCAGCATGTGATCCGCGACTTCCCCGAGCGGCATGCGGCCTACTACGCGATGAAGGACTACAGCTTCAACAACATCCGCCAGCCCAACCGCAATCTGCTGCTGGCGCGCGACCCGTCGGTGGATGGCATGAAGACCGGCTTCACCGAGGCGGCCGGCTACTGCCTGATCGCCACCGCACAGCGCGACTTCCCCGGCGGCAAGCGCCGCCTGCTGTCGGTGGTGATGGGCGCCGATTCCATGCAGGCGCGCGCCAACGAGAGCCAGAAGCTGCTCAACTGGGGCTACACCGCGTTTGATGCGGTGCGCCTGTTCGAGGCCGGCAAGCCGGTGCAGACGGTGCCGGTCTGGAAGGGCACGCGCAACACCGTGGACCTGGGTGTCGATGGCGCGCTGGTGGTGGCCGTGCCCAAGGGCGAAGCCGAGCACCTGCGCACCGCGGTCGAGCGCATCGATCCGCTGGTGGCGCCGCTGGCCAAGGGCCAGCGCGTGGCCACGCTGAAGGTCAGCACGGTGGGCGGCACGCCGGTGGCGGCCGTGCCGCTGCTGGTGCAGGACGAGGTGCCGCAGGCCGGGCTGCTGGGCCGGGCCTGGGACGCCCTGCGGCTGTGGATCAAGTGAACCCACCGGCGTGGACCGCGCAGCATCGAATCGGAGTAACCTGAGTGCCACGGAGGACGCCATGACCGCTTCACTGCCTGATCTCCTGTGCGACCTCAACGGCACGATCCAGCCGCTGGCCGAGGCCAAGGTGTCGGTGATGGACCGCGGCTTCCTGTTCGGCGACGGCGTGTACGAGGCGATGCCGGTCTACGGCCGGCGCCTGTTCCGCTTCGACCAGCACATGGCGCGGCTGGCGCGCAACCTGGACAAGCTGCGCATCCCCGCGCCGCTGGACCGCGATGGCTGGCTGGCGCGCATCCGCCGCCTGATCGACGCCCAGGCCGCCGACGACCAGATCGTCTACCTGCAGGTCACGCGCGGCGTGGCGATGCGCGACCACGTGATGCTGCCGGGCCTGACGCCCACGGTGTTTCTCTTCAGCCAGCCGATGCGCCCGGTCCCGGCCGAGCAGCGCCACCACGGCGTGGCCTGCGTCACCGCACGCGACCTGCGCTGGGCGCGCGGCGACATCAAGAGCATTTCCCTGCTGGGCAATGTGATGGCGCGCCAGGTGTCGGCCGATGCCGGCGCCGCCGAGACCCTGCTGCTGCGCGACGGCGAGCCCGGCGGCCCCTGGCTCACCGAAGGCGCCTCCAGCAACGCCTGGATCGTGCACGAGGGCGCGCTGCTGGGCCCGCCAATGGACGGCCATGTGCTGGAGGGCATCCGCGTGGCCCTGCTGCGCGAGCTGTGCGAGGAGGAGGGCATCGCCTTCAACCTGCGCCCGCTCAGCGAGGCCGACCTGCGCGCCGCCGACGAGGTGCTGCTCAGCTCCACCGGCAAGGAGGTGCTGGCCGTGACCCGCATCGACGGCGAGCCGGTGGGCCACGGCGCGCTGCGCGGCAAGCCGGGCCCGGTCTACGCGCGCCTGTTTGAGGCCTACCAGCGCGCCAAGCGCGAGCAATCCATCTGAGGAGCCCCGCGTGGCCGAGATCCCGCCCGAGCAATCGCTGATCGAGTACCCCAGTGCCTTCCCGATCAAGGTGATGGGCGCGCATGTCGAGGGCTTCACCGAAGCCATCGTCGCGGTGGCGATGCAGTTCGACCCCGGCTTCGACGCCGCCACGGTGGAGGCCCGCCCCAGCAAGGGCGGCAACTACCTGGGCCTGACGATCACCGTGACCGCCACCAGCCGCGAGCAGCTGGATGAGCTCTACCGCACGCTGAGCACGCACCCGATGGTCAAGGTGGTGCTGTAGCACCCGCCGCGGTGTCGGCGGCGTCCATCGCCTTGAGCTTCCAGGGCGCGGCCTCGTCACCCTGGCGGGCGGCGGCCTCGTACCAGTAGCGTGCCAGCCGCAGGTCCTGCGGCACGCCGTCGCCCTTCTCGTACATCGTGGCCAGGATGTACTGCGCGCCTACATCGCCCGCGGCAGCGGCGCGGCGGTACCAGCGGGCGGCCTCGGCGGCGTCGCTCGGCGTGCCGCGGCCCATCCAGTGCGCGGTGCCGGCGGCGACCTGGGCTTCCACGCTGCCGGCCTCGCCGGCGGCCTCCCAGGCCTGCAGGGCCTTGGGCAGGTCGCGCGCGCCCAGGCGGCCGGATTCATAGAGCTCGCCCAGCGCCGCCATTGAGGTGACGAAACCCTTGCCGGCGGCGGCCAGCAGCCAGCGTTCGGCCTCGCGCACGCTGGCGGGTCGGGCCTCGCCGCGCAGGTGCATCACCGCCAGGTCGTGCATCGCCGCGGGCACGCCGGCACGCGCCAGCGTGGTGAAGCGGGCCTGGGCGGCCGCCCAGTCGCCTTGGGCGTAGACCTTCAGCGCCTGCTGCAGCGCGGTCTCGCCGGGACGGGCCAGCACGGGCGGCACGGCCACCAGGCACAGGGTGACAGCAAGGATCAGCGGGCGCATGGCGCGACCATAGCGCGAAAGCGATGACCCGGCGCGCGGCGCGGCTGGCGGGCGTCGGGGACAATCGGGTCATGTCCGACGCCGCCGCCTCCGCACCGCCCGCGATGCAGCTGCGCGACTGGGGCCTGGTGCCCTACGCGCAGACTTTCGACGCGATGCGCGCCTTCACCGAGGCGCGCCAGGCCGACACGCCGGATGAGCTGTGGCTGGTCGAGCACCCGCCGGTCTTCACCCAGGGCGTGGCCGGCAAGCCCGAGCACCTGCTGATGCCCGGCGACATCCCGGTGGTGCAGACCAACCGCGGCGGCCAGGTCACCTACCACGGCCCGGGCCAGGTGGTGATCTACCCGCTGGTGGACCTCAAGCGCCTGGGCATCTACGTCAAGGAATACGTCTTCCGCCTGGAGGCCGCGGTGATCCAGACGCTGGAGGCGCTGGGCGTGGTGGGCTTTCGGGTCAGCGGCGCACCGGGCATCTACGTGCGCCTGGCCGACCCCTTCCACGCCGGCGCGCCCGCCGGCCCCAGCCAGGACCCGTTCGCCGGCCTGGGCAAGATCGCTGCGCTGGGCATCAAGGTGGCCGGGCACTGCACCTACCACGGGGTGTCGCTGAACGTGGCCATGGACCTGCAGCCCTTCGAGCGCATCAACCCCTGCGGGTACGCGGGCTTGCGCACGGTCGACCTCGCTACACTGGGCGTGCGCGCCGAGCCGCGCGATGTCGCCGCCTTGCTGGCCGAGCGCCTTGCGGCCCACCTGAGCCGCTGATCCTCTTCCCTCCTCACGCGCCTGCTGTTTGCCATGGCCACCGACAAGACCACCCACGAAGCCAAGACCGGCGCCGACTACGACGCCACCGCCAAGCAGAAGGCCCAGGCCAAGACCGCGCGCATCCCGATCAAGGTGGTGCAGGCCGAGGTGCTGAAGAAGCCCGACTGGATCCGCGTCAAGGCCGGCTCGCCAACCACCCGCTTCTACGAGATCAAGCAGATCCTGCGCGAGCACAAGCTGCACACGGTCTGTGAAGAGGCCTCGTGCCCGAACATCGGCGAGTGCTTCGGCCACGGCACGGCCACCTTCATGATCATGGGTGACAAGTGCACCCGGCGCTGCCCCTTCTGCGACGTCGGCCACGGCCGTCCCGATCCGCTGGATGTGGATGAGCCGCTGAACCTGGCCAAGACCATCGCCGCGCTGAAGCTGAAGTACGTGGTGATCACCAGCGTCGACCGCGACGACCTGCGCGACGGCGGCGCCGGCCACTACGTGGAGTGCATCCGCCAGGTGCGCGAACATTCGCCCGCCACCCGCATCGAGGTGCTGGTGCCCGATTTCCGCGGCCGCGACGAGCGCGCGCTGGAGATCCTGAAGGCTGCGCCGCCCGATGTGATGAACCACAACCTGGAGACCGTGCCGCGCCTGTACAAGCAGGCCCGCCCCGGCAGCGACTACGCCTTCAGCCTGAACCTGCTGAAGAAGTTCAAGGCCCTGTTCCCGCACATCCCCACCAAGAGCGGCCTGATGGTCGGCCTGGGCGAGACCGACGAGGAAATCCTCGAGGTGATGCGCGACATGCGCGCCCACGACATCGACATGCTGACCATCGGCCAGTACCTGGCGCCCTCGGGCCACCACCTGCCGGTGACGCGCTATGTGCACCCCGACACGTTCAAGATGTTCGAGGCGCAGGCGCGCGAGATGGGCTTCAGCCACGCCGCCGTGGGTGCGCTGGTGCGCTCGAGCTACCACGCCGACCAGCAGGCGGCGCAGGCCGGCGTCGGCGCCTGATCAGGCCTTCAGCAGCTCGCCGATCAGGCGCTGGAAGTCGGCGAAATCCGGCTCACCCACGTACTTCTTGACCACCGCGCCCGACTTGTCGACCAGGAAGCTGGTGGGCGTCAGGCGCACATCGCCGAAGGCCTTGGCGATCGCGCCGTCGCGGTCGTGGGTGACGCCGAACGGCAGCTGGCGGCTCTGGGCGAAATTGGCCACGAACTCCGGGTTGTCGTAGTTCATCGCCACGGCCAGCATCTCGTAGCCCTGGCTGTTGAATTTGTTGAAGGTCTCGACCATCTGCGGCATTTCCTTGACGCAGGTGGTGCAGCTGGTGGCCCAGAAGTTGACCAGCATGACCTTGCCCTGGCGGGCCTGGGCGAACTGCTGGGTGCGGCCGCCCAGCAACGTGAACGCGAAGTCCGGCGCCGTTTCGCGGCCGGCGCAGGCGGCCAGCGCCCACGGGGCGACCGCGGCGGTTGCCAGCCAGCGGGCGGACAGCGCAAGATGGTGGCGTCGATTCATGGAGGACCTCGCAATGCAGCGTCGAGAGTTTACGGCCGCCGGAGCGGCCTTCCTGGGCCTGGGCCTGGCGCCCCTGGCGCAGGCCGGGTTGCTCAGCCAGGCTGATGCGTCCATGGGCGTGAAGACCGCGCTGGAGCGCGGCGCCCTGGCGGCGGTGGGCCTGCTGGGCCAGGACGGCGGCTTCATGAAGAATCCCAAGGTCCACATCCCGCTGCCCGGCGTGCTGGAAGACGCCGCCAAGCTGGCCAAGTTCACCGGACAGCAGGCCAAGGTGGACGCGCTGGTGGCGGCGATGAACCGGGCCGCCGAACTGGCCGTGCCTGAAGCCAAGGAGATGCTGGTCTCGGCCGCGCGCGCGATCACGGTGCAGGACGCCGTGAAGATCGTCCGCGGCGGTGATACCTCAGTGACCGATTACTTCGCCGGCAAGACGCGCCAGCCCTTGACCACCAAGTTCCTGCCCATCGTCACGCGGGCCACCGAGCAGGTGTCGCTGGCCGACAAGTACAACGCGCTGGCCGGGAAGGCCTCGGGGCTGGGCCTGGTCAAGAAGGAAGATGCCAACCTGCAGAGCTACGTCACGCGCAAGGCGCTGGACGGCCTGTACCTGATCATCGGCGAGGAAGAGCGCAAGATCCGCCAGGACCCGGTGGGCACCGGCAGCGACATCCTGCGCAAGGTCTTCGGCGGCTGAGGCCCGCCGCCGCGCAGCCCTTGCGGGCGGCGTTCAGGCGGTGCGCGACAGCTCGAAGAGCAGCGCCGACGGCAGCGATTCCTGCACCGCGTTGCGCCCGACGCTGGCGCGGCGCTGGTCGTTGTCGCTGCTGAGCTGGAAGCCGTCGCCTTCCTCGGCGATCTCGATGAAGACGAAGTTCGGCACCTCGCCCAGGATGCCTTCGCACAGGCGCTGGAAGCGGTCGCCGGCCAGCGCCGACTCGTAGACGATGGCGTGCGGCAGGGCGTCGCGCACGAATTCCTCGGCCTCGTCCACCGAGTTGACGAAGTCCACCAGCAGGCCCATGTGGCGCGTGGCCTCGCGCACGTCGTTGCGCAGGTCGCGGCGTGCCGCGACGACCAGCACGTGGCTGCCCGCCAGTGGTTTGGAGTTCTCGGAGGCGGCGAAGCCGGGGTCGATCTCGACCGCGCTGACGCCTTCGAGCTGGTCGCTGACGGTGCGCGGGAACTCGATGGTCAGCACGCAGTCACGCGGGCCATCTACACGGTCCACGCCCAGCTGCAGCGTGCGGGCGATCTGCTGCACCAGGCGCCAGCTCATGGTGTCGAGCAAGGCGACGTGGTCGGTGCGGGCCACCACCTCCTCGGGAACGGCGTGTTCGCTGACGTGGTCGAAGCGGCAGACCAGCAGCGCATGGGCCGGCCAGGACTTCAGCTCGACGCGCAGCTCCAGCGTGCTGCGGCTGAGTTCGAGCGACCAGTCCATCACCGCCTGGGCCAGCGCGTGCAGCAGCGTGGCATCGGCGATCACGTCCACCGGCCGCAGCGACTGGCGGATCTGCAGGTTGCGGGCCGAGGCCTCGCGGCCGCGCTGGACCAGGATCTCGCGCATCAGCGTGGTCAGGCTGAGCTGCTCGGGCACCTGGCGGATGCGGCCCGAGGCGTAGCGCGCCATCTGCTGCCCGATCATGCCGGCACGGCGGGCGCGGTCGATCTCGTCGCGCAGGGCCTTCAGGCCGGCGCGGTCGATCTTGCCGGTGGTGGCCAGGGCGGTCACGCGCTCCAGGGCGCTGGTGAGGGACTGGCCGATGTCGCTGCCGATCTGGCTGATCAGCTCACGCCAGTACGGGTCGTCGGACGGCCGGGGGGCTTCCTGGGGCAGGCGGTCGGCAGACATGGGGTGGGGCAGTCGATCAGGGGCGTTCATGGGCCGCTCCGGACAGAGGCACCCTCCGTCCTGCGGGCAGGCCGGATGGTGACACAGATTGGGCAGGGAGCGCCGGCGTCCGGTCTGGCGGGGTCGTCCGCAACGGGCGGGGGGCTCGGGAGGTGTGCATGCTCGCCGGTGGCGGCCGAGCCGTCCATCCCTGCCCTTGGGGGCACGCCGGACCCCTAGAATGGCCCCAACCACCGGTTACCCTGCCTCCATGCCCCAGCTGCTGCTCCTGGCCCACGCCCCGCTTGCCTCGGCCTTGCGCTCGGTGGCGGCGCACGTCTTTGCCGAGCACCTGGACCAGGTATCGGCGCTGGACGTGCCGGCCGGCTGGTCGGACACCGAGGTCGAGGCGGCGCTGCGCCCGCTGCTGCCGCCCGGGCAGCCGACCCTGATCCTCACCGATGTCTTCGGCGCCACGCCCTGCAACACCGCGGCCCGCGTGGCCGATGGCGTCACGCAGCGGGTGGTGGCCGGCGTCAACGTGCCAATGCTCTGGCGCGCCATGGCCTACCGCAACGAGGCACTGGACACGCTGGTGGCGCGCGCCCTGTCCGGCGGCGGCCAGGGCGTGATGCCGGTGTCCTCGCACCGGCCCCAGACCCAGTCACAGGACCTCTCGCCCGCCTATGCAGCAAGTCACGCTCACCATCAGCAATAAGCTCGGCCTGCATGCGCGGGCCTCGGCCAAGCTCACCAAGCTGGCGGGCGGTTTCCAGTGCGACGTCTTCATGACCCGCAACGGCCGCCGCGTGAACGCCAAGAGCATCATGGGCGTCATGATGCTGGCGGCCGGTCAGGGCGCCGAGGTGGAACTGGAGACCAGCGGCCCCGACGAGCAGCAGGCGCTGGACGCGATCCAGGCGCTGGTCAACGACAAGTTCGGCGAGGGCAGCTGAGGCCCCGGCTGCTTCGGCGGCTGTCTCAGCCGGCGCGCAGGAAGTGGCGCCGGTAGCGCGCGGGCAGGTCGGCGAGCTGCAGCATCACCGGCAGGTCGGCGGTGTTGAAGTCGGGGTCCCAGGCGGGCGCGCCCAGGATGCGCGCCCCGCAGCGCAGGTAGCCCTTGAGCAGCGCGGGGGGCTCGGCGTCCAGCGTGGTGTCGAGCTGCTCCACCGGCAGGGGCAGGCGGGGCGTCAGCCGGAAGGCGGGCTCGGACAGGTACTGCGCCTGCAGACGCGTCCAGAGGCTGGCGGCATGGTGACCCCCGTCGTTCATCGTGACGCTGGCGCAGCCGATCATCGCCTCCAGGCGGTTGCGCTCCATGAACGCCGCCAGCTCGGCCCACAGCGCCATGATCACGGCCCCGCTGCGGTGCTCGGGATGGACGCAGGAGCGGCCCAGCTCCACCAGGCGCGGTCGCCAGGCCTGCAGGGGGGCGAGGTCGAATTCGCTGTCGCTGTACAGACCGCCGGCCCGCAGCGCCGCGGCCGGGGTGAGCACGCGGTAGGTGCCGATCACCTCCGCCGGGCGACCTTCCGTGCCAGGCAGGCGCACCAGCAGGTGCTCGCAGTGCTCGTCGAAGCGGTCGATGTCGTGGTCCGCGCCCAGGTGCGGCGTCGGCGGCAGGCTGGCGCCCATCTCGTCCACGAACACGCGCCAGCGCAGGCGCTGGGCGGCCAGGACCTCGTCCTGATGCCGCGCCCAGACCACCTCCAGCACCGGCTCTTCCAGGGCGCGTCGCGGCTGCGCCGGCGCCACCGGCGGGCGGCGCCTCAGCGGCGATTCGAGCAATTGCATCAGCGGCTGCGTGGGCGAGGGCAGTTCCTTCATCGGGCTTCTCCGTGGTTGCCTCGCATCGTGGCGAGCGCCGGTGTCGCGACGTTGACGGTCTGTTGACGAAGCGGTGACAGGTGGTGAAACCCGGGCTGTGCCGGGCAGTGGCGCTGCTACAGTCCCACGGCATGAGCATCCAGATCTTCGGCCTGCCCGTCTCGCGCGGTGTGGCCATCGGCCGGGCGGTGCTGGTGGCGTCCAGCCGTGTCGACGTGGCGCACTACTTCATTGACGCTTCGCAGGTCGAGGCTGAAGTCGCCCGCCTGCGCCGTGCCCGCGATGAAGTGGCGGCGGAGCTGATCGCCCTCAAGCAGGAGGTGCCGGAGGAGGCCCATGCCGAGCTGGTGGCGCTGCTGGACGTGCACCTGATGCTGCTGCACGACGAGATGCTGGCCGACGCCACCAAGCAGTGGATCACTGAGCGCCACTACAACGCGGAGTGGGCGATGTCGGCGCAGCTGGAGGTGCTGGCGCGGCAGTTCGACGAGATGGAGGACGACTACCTGCGCGAGCGCAAGGCCGACCTGGAGCAGGTGGTCGAGCGCATGCTCAAGGCCATGTCGCGCTCGGCCCGCGAGGACGACGACGCGCCGGTGGGCAGCCTGGGTACGCGCGACTTCGGCGGCGAGGATCCGCTGGTGCTGGTGGCCAACGACATCGCGCCGGCCGACATGATCCAGTTCAAGCGCAGTGTCTTCACCGGCTTCGTCACCGACGTGGGCGGGCGGACCTCGCACACCGCGATCGTGGCGCGCAGCATGGACATCCCGGCGGTGGTCGGCACGCGCGAGGGCAGCCGACTGGTGCGCCAGGACGACTGGGTCATCATCGACGGCGACGAGGGCGTGCTGATCGTCGACCCGTCGCCGATCGTGCTGGAGGAATACCGCTTCCGCCAGCGCCAGGGCGAACTGGAGCGTGCCCGGCTGGACCGGCTGCGCCACAAGCCCTCGGTCACGCTGGACGGCGTCAACATCGAGCTGCTGGCCAACATCGAGCTGCCTGCCGATGCGCCGGCCGCCATCGCTGCTGGCGCAGTGGGCGTGGGCCTGTTCCGCAGCGAGTTCCTGTTCATGAACCGTGGCGGCCACCTGCCGGACGAGGAAGAGCAGTACCGCGCCTACCGTGCGGTGGTCGAGGCGATGAATGGCCTGCCGGTGACGATCCGCACGATCGACATCGGTGCCGACAAGCCGCTGGACCGGATGTCGGCCCATTCGACCGAGCACCAGACCAACCCGGCCCTGGGCCTGCGGGCGATCCGCTGGAGCCTGGCGGAGCCCGAGATGTTCGGCGCCCAGCTGCGCGCCATCCTGCGCGCCAGCGCGCACGGCAAGGTGCGCCTGCTGATCCCCATGGTCGCCCACCCCCAGGAAGCCCTGCGCGTGCGCGAGGCGCTGTCAGTGGCGCAGCAGCAGCTGGACGCGCAGGGACAGCCCTACTCCCAGGTGGAGCTGGGCGCGATGATCGAGGTGCCGGCTGCCGCGCTGATCCTGCCGTCGCTCCTGCGCCACTTCGACTTCGTCTCGATCGGCACCAACGACCTGATCCAGTACACGCTGGCGATTGACCGCGCCGATGAGGCGGTGTCTCACCTGTATGACCCCTGGCACCCGGCGGTGCTGCAGCTCATCGCCAGCACCATCGCCCAGGCCCGGGCGCACGGCAAGGCGGTGTCGGTGTGCGGCGAGATGGCCGGTGACCCGGCCTTCACCGAGCTGCTGCTGGCCATGGGCCTGACCAGCTTCTCGATGCACCCGGCGCAGATCGCCTCGATCAAGCAGCGGGTCCTGCGGGCCGATGCCCGCCTGCTGCAGACGCGGCTGCCGCAGGTCCTGGCGCACGAGCAGCCGCAGGACGCCTGCGCCCAGTGGCTGGCGACGTCGGCCGCCCGCTGAGCCGGCGCGCCGCGCCAACGCCTTTTTTGCAGTTCACAGCGAACAAGGCTTGCAAGCTGGAAAAAAGCTGTGCTACAGTCGAGGGCTTCGCTGCACAGCACTGATGTGCGGCGAAGAAGAAGCGATACCCGCTGACGGCGCCAACCGCAAGGAGCGCGACGACAGCAGGCAGTCGGGAAGAAAGACCAAGCACTTGACAAGGTTATTTCTTCATGACAGAATCTCGCTTCTTTGCTGATGACTGATCGGCAAACGCCGCAAGGCAATGTTCTTTAACAGTTAACAGCCGATAAGCGTGGGTGTTTGAAGGCGAGTGCCAAGAGTCGAAAGGCTCGAGGTTGAAAGACCTTTAAACGCTCATGGAAGTGAAGTTCACTTCAATTCTTTGAGCAAATTCAAGATCGAACTATAGAGTTTGATCCTGGCTCAGATTGAACGCTGGCGGCATGCCTTACACATGCAAGTCGAACGGTAACGCGGGGCAACCTGGCGACGAGTGGCGAACGGGTGAGTAATGCATCGGAACGTGCCCAGTAGTGGGGGATAGCCCGGCGAAAGCCGGATTAATACCGCATACGACCTACGGGTGAAAGGGGGGGATCGCAAGACCTCTCGCTATTGGAGCGGCCGATGTCAGATTAGGTAGTTGGTGGGGTAAAGGCCTACCAAGCCGACGATCTGTAGCTGGTCTGAGAGGACGACCAGCCACACTGGGACTGAGACACGGCCCAGACTCCTACGGGAGGCAGCAGTGGGGAATTTTGGACAATGGGCGCAAGCCTGATCCAGCCATGCCGCGTGCGGGAAGAAGGCCTTCGGGTTGTAAACCGCTTTTGTCAGGGAAGAAATCTTCTGGGTTAATACCTCGGGAGGATGACGGTACCTGAAGAATAAGCACCGGCTAACTACGTGCCAGCAGCCGCGGTAATACGTAGGGTGCAAGCGTTAATCGGAATTACTGGGCGTAAAGCGTGCGCAGGCGGTTTTGTAAGACAGAGGTGAAATCCCCGGGCTCAACCTGGGAACTGCCTTTGTGACTGCAAGGCTTGAGTGCGGCAGAGGGGGATGGAATTCCGCGTGTAGCAGTGAAATGCGTAGATATGCGGAGGAACACCGATGGCGAAGGCAATCCCCTGGGCCTGCACTGACGCTCATGCACGAAAGCGTGGGGAGCAAACAGGATTAGATACCCTGGTAGTCCACGCCCTAAACGATGTCAACTGGTTGTTGGGAAGGTTCCTTCTCAGTAACGTAGCTAACGCGTGAAGTTGACCGCCTGGGGAGTACGGCCGCAAGGTTGAAACTCAAAGGAATTGACGGGGACCCGCACAAGCGGTGGATGATGTGGTTTAATTCGATGCAACGCGAAAAACCTTACCTACCCTTGACATGGCAGGAATCCTGAAGAGATTTGGGAGTGCTCGAAAGAGAACCTGCACACAGGTGCTGCATGGCCGTCGTCAGCTCGTGTCGTGAGATGTTGGGTTAAGTCCCGCAACGAGCGCAACCCTTGTCATTAGTTGCTACGAAAGGGCACTCTAATGAGACTGCCGGTGACAAACCGGAGGAAGGTGGGGATGACGTCAGGTCCTCATGGCCCTTATGGGTAGGGCTACACACGTCATACAATGGCCGGTACAGAGGGCTGCCAACCCGCGAGGGGGAGCCAATCCCAGAAAACCGGTCGTAGTCCGGATCGCAGTCTGCAACTCGACTGCGTGAAGTCGGAATCGCTAGTAATCGCGGATCAGCATGTCGCGGTGAATACGTTCCCGGGTCTTGTACACACCGCCCGTCACACCATGGGAGCGGGTTCTGCCAGAAGTAGTTAGCCTAACCGCAAGGAGGGCGATTACCACGGCAGGGTTCGTGACTGGGGTGAAGTCGTAACAAGGTAGCCGTATCGGAAGGTGCGGCTGGATCACCTCCTTTCTGGAAAAAGCACTCAAATTCTTGCACCCACACTTATCGGCTGTGAAACACAACAGTGAGTGAGCGTGAGCCTGGTGAGCGTTGAGAGATGGCCTTGGTAGGGTATGTCTAGCAAGCCAGGAGCAGCGCTTGGAGCCAGGCTTGCGCACTTTAAGGATGCGTGGGTCTGTAGCTCAGTCGGTTAGAGCACCGTCTTGATAAGGCGGGGGTCGTTGGTTCGAATCCAACCAGACCCACCAACGATGCCTGGTAAGGGTGTTGGGGGATTAGCTCAGCTGGGAGAGCACCTGCTTTGCAAGCAGGGGGTCGTCGGTTCGATCCCGTCATCCTCCACCAACGTCTCACTCGCGCTGTTCGGTGCAAGCCAAAGATTCTTCTGGGATTTTTGGTTTGTCATCGAAAGATGGCTGTTGTTCTTTAACAATTCAAAGAGTCGAATCAGCGTTGTCGACGGAAAGCTCGATCGGGGGTAAAGGCCTGGTCAGCACCGTGCCGTCGGCAACATATGATTGCGTCACCAGACTTCAGCTCGAGATATCGAGTTGTAGAACGGCATAACGCGAATACTCAAATATCAGCTCATCTAGCGTTGATGAGTTGATCCGGTCCTTGTGCCCGACGTCTTATCAGCGACGTCAAAGTTATAGGGTCAAGTGACTAAGTGCATGTGGTGGATGCCTTGGCGATTACAGGCGACGAAGGACGTGATAGCCTGCGATAAGCTTCGGGGAGCTGGCAAATAAGCTTTGATCCGGAGATTTCCGAATGGGGAAACCCACCCTTAGGGGTATCGCATGATGAATACATAGTCATGCGAGGCGAACCGGGTGAACTGAAACATCTCAGTAGCTCGAGGAATAGACATCAACCGAGATTCCGAAAGTAGTGGCGAGCGAAATCGGAACAGCCTGTGCTCTTTAGCCATCGATTTATCAGAACGGTCTGGAAAGTCCGGCCATAGCGGGTGATAGCCCCGTATGAGAAAAATCGGTGGTGGAACTAGGTGCACGACAAGTAGGGCGGGACACGTGAAATCCTGTCTGAAGATGGGGGGACCATCCTCCAAGGCTAAATACTCGTAATCGACCGATAGCGAACTAGTACCGTGAGGGAAAGGCGAAAAGAACCCCGGGAGGGGAGTGAAATAGATCCTGAAACCGCATGCATACAAAAAGTCGGAGCCCTTAGGGGTGACGGCGTACCTTTTGTATAATGGGTCAGCGACTTACATTCAGTGGCGAGGTTAACCGAATAGGGTAGCCGAAGAGAAATCGAGTCCGAATAGGGCGTCTAGTCGCTGGGTGTAGACCCGAAACCAGGTGATCTATCCATGGCCAGGATGAAGGTGCGGTAACACGCACTGGAGGTCCGAACCGACTAGTGTTGCAAAACTAGCGGATGAGCTGTGGATAGGGGTGAAAGGCTAAACAAACCTGGAGATAGCTGGTTCTCTCCGAAAACTATTTAGGTAGTGCCTCAAGTATTACCATCGGGGGTAGAGCACTGTTTAGGCTAGGGGGTCATGGCGACTTACCAAACCTATGCAAACTCCGAATACCGATGAGTACAGCTTGGGAGACAGTGCACCGGGTGCTAACGTCCGGACACAAGAGGGAAACAACCCAGACCGCCAGCTAAGGTCCCCAAAATTGGCTAAGTGGGAAACGAAGTGGGAAGGCTAAAACAGTCAGGATGTTGGCTTAGAAGCAGCCACCATTTAAAGAAAGCGTAATAGCTCACTGATCGAGTCGTCCTGCGCGGAAGATGTAACGGGGCTAAGCCAGTTACCGAAGCTGCGGGTGCATCGCAAGATGCGCGGTAGGAGAGCGTTCTGTAAGCCTGCGAAGGTGAACCGTGAGGTTTGCTGGAGGTATCAGAAGTGCGAATGCTGACATGAGTAGCGTTAAAGGGGGTGAAAAGCCCCCTCGCCGTAAGCGCAAGGTTTCCTACGCAACGTTCATCGGCGTAGGGTGAGTCGGCCCCTAAGGCGAGGCAGAGATGCGTAGCTGATGGGAAACAGGTCAATATTCCTGTACCGATCTATAGTGCGATGTGGGGACGGAGAAGGTTAGCTCAGCCGGGTGTTGGATGTCCCGGTTCAAGCATGTAGTCGTGGCCCTTAGGCAAATCCGGGGGTCTTAGATGAGGTGTGATAACGAGTCTGCTTGCAGACGAAGTGAGTGATACCCTGCTTCCAGGAAAAGCCACTAAGCTTCAGCTATAGACGACCGTACCGCAAACCGACACTGGTGCGCGTGATGAGTATTCTCAGGCGCTTGAGAGAACTCTGGAGAAGGAACTCGGCAAATTGACACCGTAACTTCGGAAGAAGGTGTGCCTTTAGTAGGTGAAGTTGTACAAACGAAGCCCAATGAGGCCGCAGAGAATCGGTGGCTGCGACTGTTTATTAAAAACACAGCACTCTGCAAAGACGAAAGTCGACGTATAGGGTGTGACGCCTGCCCGGTGCTGGAAGATTAAATGATGGGGTGCAAGCTCTTGATTGAAGTCCCAGTAAACGGCGGCCGTAACTATAACGGTCCTAAGGTAGCGAAATTCCTTGTCGGGTAAGTTCCGACCTGCACGAATGGCGTAACGATGGCCACACTGTCTCCTCCAGAGACTCAGCGAAGTTGAAATGTTTGTGATGATGCAATCTCCCCGCGGAAAGACGGAAAGACCCCATGAACCTTTACTGTAGCTTTACATTGGACTTTGAACAGATCTGTGTAGGATAGGTGGGAGGCTTTGAAACCTGGTCGCTAGATCAGGTGGAGCCGACGTTGAAATACCACCCTGGTGTGTTTGAGGTTCTAACCTTGACCCGTTATCCGGGTTGGGGACAGTGTATGGTGGGCAGTTTGACTGGGGCGGTCTCCTCCCAAAGCGTAACGGAGGAGTTCGAAGGTACGCTAGGCACGGTCGGAAATCGTGCTGATAGTGCATTGGCATAAGCGTGCTTGACTGCGAGACTGACAAGTCGAGCAGGTACGAAAGTAGGACAAAGTGATCCGGTGGTTCTGTATGGAAGGGCCATCGCTCAACGGATAAAAGGTACTCTGGGGATAACAGGCTGATACCGCCCAAGAGTTCATATCGACGGCGGTGTTTGGCACCTCGATGTCGGCTCATCTCATCCTGGGGCTGTAGCCGGTCCCAAGGGTATGGCTGTTCGCCATTTAAAGAGGTACGTGAGCTGGGTTTAAAACGTCGTGAGACAGTTTGGTCCCTATCTTCCGTGGGCGCTGCAAGATTGAGAGAGCCTGCTCCTAGTACGAGAGGACCGGAGTGGACGCACCGCTGGTGTATCGGTTGTCATGCCAATGGCATTGCCGAGTAGCTAAGTGCGGAAGAGATAACCGCTGAAAGCATCTAAGCGGGAAACTCGTCTCAAGATGAGTCTTGCCGGGGCCTTGAGCCCCCTGAAGAGTCGTTCGAGACCAGGACGTTGATAGGCTGGGTGTGGAAGCGCAGTAATGCGTTAAGCTAACCAGTACTAATTGCTCGTGAGGCTTGACCCTATAACTTTGATGTACACTGCCTACGCAGTCGTCAAAGGATCGGTTGAGTATTTAAGTTATACCGTTCAAGTCGGTAGACGCAATCATCTGATTCATGACTCTTTGAATTGGCTTGGCCGCCACACTCTTCCCAGAGCGCGCGCCAGGCAACAAGTTAAGCCTGATGACCATAGCGAGTTGGTCCCACCCCTTCCCATCCCGAACAGGACCGTGAAACGACTCAGCGCCGATGATAGTGCGGATTCCCGTGTGAAAGTAGGACATCGTCAGGCTAATATCCGAGTAAAACGCCCGGGAATGCCCGGGCGTTTTTATCTCTGAAAGATGAGTTCTGTGCTATGATCTCATCTTTCAGCGATAAGCTGGATTGATCGAAAGATCACTGCTCTTTAACAGTTAACAGCCGATAAGCGTGGGTGTTTGAAGGCGAGTGCCAAGAGTCGAAAGGCTCGAGGTTGAAAGACCTTTAAACGCTCATGGAAGTGAAGTTCACTTCAATTCTTTGAGCAAATTCAAGATCGAACTATAGAGTTTGATCCTGGCTCAGATTGAACGCTGGCGGCATGCCTTACACATGCAAGTCGAACGGTAACGCGGGGCAACCTGGCGACGAGTGGCGAACGGGTGAGTAATGCATCGGAACGTGCCCAGTAGTGGGGGATAGCCCGGCGAAAGCCGGATTAATACCGCATACGACCTACGGGTGAAAGGGGGGGATCGCAAGACCTCTCGCTATTGGAGCGGCCGATGTCAGATTAGGTAGTTGGTGGGGTAAAGGCCTACCAAGCCGACGATCTGTAGCTGGTCTGAGAGGACGACCAGCCACACTGGGACTGAGACACGGCCCAGACTCCTACGGGAGGCAGCAGTGGGGAATTTTGGACAATGGGCGCAAGCCTGATCCAGCCATGCCGCGTGCGGGAAGAAGGCCTTCGGGTTGTAAACCGCTTTTGTCAGGGAAGAAATCTTCTGGGTTAATACCTCGGGAGGATGACGGTACCTGAAGAATAAGCACCGGCTAACTACGTGCCAGCAGCCGCGGTAATACGTAGGGTGCAAGCGTTAATCGGAATTACTGGGCGTAAAGCGTGCGCAGGCGGTTTTGTAAGACAGAGGTGAAATCCCCGGGCTCAACCTGGGAACTGCCTTTGTGACTGCAAGGCTTGAGTGCGGCAGAGGGGGATGGAATTCCGCGTGTAGCAGTGAAATGCGTAGATATGCGGAGGAACACCGATGGCGAAGGCAATCCCCTGGGCCTGCACTGACGCTCATGCACGAAAGCGTGGGGAGCAAACAGGATTAGATACCCTGGTAGTCCACGCCCTAAACGATGTCAACTGGTTGTTGGGAAGGTTCCTTCTCAGTAACGTAGCTAACGCGTGAAGTTGACCGCCTGGGGAGTACGGCCGCAAGGTTGAAACTCAAAGGAATTGACGGGGACCCGCACAAGCGGTGGATGATGTGGTTTAATTCGATGCAACGCGAAAAACCTTACCTACCCTTGACATGGCAGGAATCCTGAAGAGATTTGGGAGTGCTCGAAAGAGAACCTGCACACAGGTGCTGCATGGCCGTCGTCAGCTCGTGTCGTGAGATGTTGGGTTAAGTCCCGCAACGAGCGCAACCCTTGTCATTAGTTGCTACGAAAGGGCACTCTAATGAGACTGCCGGTGACAAACCGGAGGAAGGTGGGGATGACGTCAGGTCCTCATGGCCCTTATGGGTAGGGCTACACACGTCATACAATGGCCGGTACAGAGGGCTGCCAACCCGCGAGGGGGAGCCAATCCCAGAAAACCGGTCGTAGTCCGGATCGCAGTCTGCAACTCGACTGCGTGAAGTCGGAATCGCTAGTAATCGCGGATCAGCATGTCGCGGTGAATACGTTCCCGGGTCTTGTACACACCGCCCGTCACACCATGGGAGCGGGTTCTGCCAGAAGTAGTTAGCCTAACCGCAAGGAGGGCGATTACCACGGCAGGGTTCGTGACTGGGGTGAAGTCGTAACAAGGTAGCCGTATCGGAAGGTGCGGCTGGATCACCTCCTTTCTGGAAAAAGCACTCAAATTCTTGCACCCACACTTATCGGCTGTGAAACACAACAGTGAGTGAGCGTGAGCCTGGTGAGCGTTGAGAGATGGCCTTGGTAGGGTATGTCTAGCAAGCCAGGAGCAGCGCTTGGAGCCAGGCTTGCGCACTTTAAGGATGCGTGGGTCTGTAGCTCAGTCGGTTAGAGCACCGTCTTGATAAGGCGGGGGTCGTTGGTTCGAATCCAACCAGACCCACCAACGATGCCTGGTAAGGGTGTTGGGGGATTAGCTCAGCTGGGAGAGCACCTGCTTTGCAAGCAGGGGGTCGTCGGTTCGATCCCGTCATCCTCCACCAACGTCTCACTCGCGCTGTTCGGTGCAAGCCAAAGATTCTTCTGGGATTTTTGGTTTGTCATCGAAAGATGGCTGTTGTTCTTTAACAATTCAAAGAGTCGAATCAGCGTTGTCGACGGAAAGCTCGATCGGGGGTAAAGGCCTGGTCAGCACCGTGCCGTCGGCAACATATGATTGCGTCACCAGACTTCAGCTCGAGATATCGAGTTGTAGAACGGCATAACGCGAATACTCAAATATCAGCTCATCTAGCGTTGATGAGTTGATCCGGTCCTTGTGCCCGACGTCTTATCAGCGACGTCAAAGTTATAGGGTCAAGTGACTAAGTGCATGTGGTGGATGCCTTGGCGATTACAGGCGACGAAGGACGTGATAGCCTGCGATAAGCTTCGGGGAGCTGGCAAATAAGCTTTGATCCGGAGATTTCCGAATGGGGAAACCCACCCTTAGGGGTATCGCATGATGAATACATAGTCATGCGAGGCGAACCGGGTGAACTGAAACATCTCAGTAGCTCGAGGAATAGACATCAACCGAGATTCCGAAAGTAGTGGCGAGCGAAATCGGAACAGCCTGTGCTCTTTAGCCATCGATTTATCAGAACGGTCTGGAAAGTCCGGCCATAGCGGGTGATAGCCCCGTATGAGAAAAATCGGTGGTGGAACTAGGTGCACGACAAGTAGGGCGGGACACGTGAAATCCTGTCTGAAGATGGGGGGACCATCCTCCAAGGCTAAATACTCGTAATCGACCGATAGCGAACTAGTACCGTGAGGGAAAGGCGAAAAGAACCCCGGGAGGGGAGTGAAATAGATCCTGAAACCGCATGCATACAAAAAGTCGGAGCCCTTAGGGGTGACGGCGTACCTTTTGTATAATGGGTCAGCGACTTACATTCAGTGGCGAGGTTAACCGAATAGGGTAGCCGAAGAGAAATCGAGTCCGAATAGGGCGTCTAGTCGCTGGGTGTAGACCCGAAACCAGGTGATCTATCCATGGCCAGGATGAAGGTGCGGTAACACGCACTGGAGGTCCGAACCGACTAGTGTTGCAAAACTAGCGGATGAGCTGTGGATAGGGGTGAAAGGCTAAACAAACCTGGAGATAGCTGGTTCTCTCCGAAAACTATTTAGGTAGTGCCTCAAGTATTACCATCGGGGGTAGAGCACTGTTTAGGCTAGGGGGTCATGGCGACTTACCAAACCTATGCAAACTCCGAATACCGATGAGTACAGCTTGGGAGACAGTGCACCGGGTGCTAACGTCCGGACACAAGAGGGAAACAACCCAGACCGCCAGCTAAGGTCCCCAAAATTGGCTAAGTGGGAAACGAAGTGGGAAGGCTAAAACAGTCAGGATGTTGGCTTAGAAGCAGCCACCATTTAAAGAAAGCGTAATAGCTCACTGATCGAGTCGTCCTGCGCGGAAGATGTAACGGGGCTAAGCCAGTTACCGAAGCTGCGGGTGCATCGCAAGATGCGCGGTAGGAGAGCGTTCTGTAAGCCTGCGAAGGTGAACCGTGAGGTTTGCTGGAGGTATCAGAAGTGCGAATGCTGACATGAGTAGCGTTAAAGGGGGTGAAAAGCCCCCTCGCCGTAAGCGCAAGGTTTCCTACGCAACGTTCATCGGCGTAGGGTGAGTCGGCCCCTAAGGCGAGGCAGAGATGCGTAGCTGATGGGAAACAGGTCAATATTCCTGTACCGATCTATAGTGCGATGTGGGGACGGAGAAGGTTAGCTCAGCCGGGTGTTGGATGTCCCGGTTCAAGCATGTAGTCGTGGCCCTTAGGCAAATCCGGGGGTCTTAGATGAGGTGTGATAACGAGTCTGCTTGCAGACGAAGTGAGTGATACCCTGCTTCCAGGAAAAGCCACTAAGCTTCAGCTATAGACGACCGTACCGCAAACCGACACTGGTGCGCGTGATGAGTATTCTCAGGCGCTTGAGAGAACTCTGGAGAAGGAACTCGGCAAATTGACACCGTAACTTCGGAAGAAGGTGTGCCTTTAGTAGGTGAAGTTGTACAAACGAAGCCCAATGAGGCCGCAGAGAATCGGTGGCTGCGACTGTTTATTAAAAACACAGCACTCTGCAAAGACGAAAGTCGACGTATAGGGTGTGACGCCTGCCCGGTGCTGGAAGATTAAATGATGGGGTGCAAGCTCTTGATTGAAGTCCCAGTAAACGGCGGCCGTAACTATAACGGTCCTAAGGTAGCGAAATTCCTTGTCGGGTAAGTTCCGACCTGCACGAATGGCGTAACGATGGCCACACTGTCTCCTCCAGAGACTCAGCGAAGTTGAAATGTTTGTGATGATGCAATCTCCCCGCGGAAAGACGGAAAGACCCCATGAACCTTTACTGTAGCTTTACATTGGACTTTGAACAGATCTGTGTAGGATAGGTGGGAGGCTTTGAAACCTGGTCGCTAGATCAGGTGGAGCCGACGTTGAAATACCACCCTGGTGTGTTTGAGGTTCTAACCTTGACCCGTTATCCGGGTTGGGGACAGTGTATGGTGGGCAGTTTGACTGGGGCGGTCTCCTCCCAAAGCGTAACGGAGGAGTTCGAAGGTACGCTAGGCACGGTCGGAAATCGTGCTGATAGTGCATTGGCATAAGCGTGCTTGACTGCGAGACTGACAAGTCGAGCAGGTACGAAAGTAGGACAAAGTGATCCGGTGGTTCTGTATGGAAGGGCCATCGCTCAACGGATAAAAGGTACTCTGGGGATAACAGGCTGATACCGCCCAAGAGTTCATATCGACGGCGGTGTTTGGCACCTCGATGTCGGCTCATCTCATCCTGGGGCTGTAGCCGGTCCCAAGGGTATGGCTGTTCGCCATTTAAAGAGGTACGTGAGCTGGGTTTAAAACGTCGTGAGACAGTTTGGTCCCTATCTTCCGTGGGCGCTGCAAGATTGAGAGAGCCTGCTCCTAGTACGAGAGGACCGGAGTGGACGCACCGCTGGTGTATCGGTTGTCATGCCAATGGCATTGCCGAGTAGCTAAGTGCGGAAGAGATAACCGCTGAAAGCATCTAAGCGGGAAACTCGTCTCAAGATGAGTCTTGCCGGGGCCTTGAGCCCCCTGAAGAGTCGTTCGAGACCAGGACGTTGATAGGCTGGGTGTGGAAGCGCAGTAATGCGTTAAGCTAACCAGTACTAATTGCTCGTGAGGCTTGACCCTATAACTTTGATGTACACTGCCTACGCAGTCGTCAAAGGATCGGTTGAGTATTTAAGTTATACCGTTCAAGTCGGTAGACGCAATCATCTGATTCATGACTCTTTGAATTGGCTTGGCCGCCACACTCTTCCCAGAGCGCGCGCCAGGCAACAAGTTAAGCCTGATGACCATAGCGAGTTGGTCCCACCCCTTCCCATCCCGAACAGGACCGTGAAACGACTCAGCGCCGATGATAGTGCGGATTCCCGTGTGAAAGTAGGACATCGTCAGGCTAATATCCGAAAGGCCCGGTTGCAGTAGCAGCCGGGCCTTTTTCTTTTGGGCTTCTCGTTCTGGTGCTCTGGAGAACCTCAGCCCTTCAGGATGAGACGGACGGCCCGCTCGATCGCTGCGTCACCGCCTTCGCTGGCCGTCAGCCTGGGTGTGACGGGCCAGTCGGCAAGGGCTGTCAAACCGGGCAGACGACCAGCACGGATGTGCGCTTCCTCAAGCTGCACCTGGTCCAACGGAAGCGACAGGCGTCGGGCGACATGCCAGCTGTTCTCGAACTGGTCATAGGCGCTCGGGAAACTCCACTGTCGGACGCCCGCGCCCAAGCCCTCCGCACAGGCGCCGATGCCGCCGTGGTGCAGCCAGCCGGCAACCCGCGGCAGTGTGTCGCGCAGGTCCACCCAGGGGCGGATCAGCCCCAGCCCGCCGAACGGCGCGGGTGCGGAACCGGGCAACAGCAACAGCGTGGGATAACCCAGCGCGTCCAGCCGCTCGGCGCATGCCTGAAACGCCGACGCGCGGTGGTGGTGGCTGGAACCTGCATAGATGACCAACCGGGGCTGTGTGACGGCCTGGCCGAGCCAATGCTCCAGGCCAGGATCCCCTGGCATGGGCACCTGAGGGCGGAACAGCGGAAAGCCCACGCAGTGTGTTGGCACCGGCAGGTCGTCAGCCGCAGGACTGAAGGCTTCGGGGTAGAGCCCGATCACCTGGTGCGGCGAATGGAGCCAGCGCTCGAACACCGGCTCCTTCAGCGCGGGCAAGCCCCGCTGTTTCCGCCAGCCGTCGATGAATGGCGCAGCCATCGGCTGCAACTTCCAGCGATCCAATAACTGCCATGCCGCGCGCCGCCAGGTGCGTGGCCACCAGCCGGGAACGCGCCAGGCGCCCAGGAACAGCGGGTCGCCGAGATGCCGCAGGCCGTTGGGCGCTGTGTGCGCGGTGATCAATCGATACGGCAGCCGGTCGACGGCCAGGCGGGCGCCCAGCACCAGGGGTGAGGCGAGTACGCGCAGCGTGTGCGGATGCGAGCTGGACTCGCGCTCCAGCACGGCGACCGTAGCATCCACCGAACGCACCGCCAAATGCCGCCAAAGAACGCCAAAACCGCGTATCGGATGCCAAAGATCCGGGTGCGAGGCGGCGCGTTCATGGTCATGGGCACTCAGGATCGGCTCGAATTCAAGGCCTTCCGCCTCGACTGCTGCCCGGTGCGGCTCCGAGGACAGGAACAGCACCGAATGTCCCCGCTGTTTCAACGCCCGCGCCAGCGCCAGGAAGGGATGCAGGTCGCCCACCGAACCCAGCGTGGCCACCAGGACACGATTCATCGCCGGATGCCGCCAAAACACTCGAACTGCCGGAAGTCCGCCACACCGTCCCGATGGGCAAAGCGCTCCTGCAAGGACCGCGGACCGGCGGTGATCGCGAAATAGTCGTACTCCCCAACGACCTCGCTGGCCATCAGGTACTGGAAGTGGCAGCGGTACTTGTCGTGCCGGATCCGCTCGTAGCTGGCAGGGGTGAACAGTTGGGCGAAGCGCGGGTTCAGTCGCTTGGCGCCGGGGGATCCCGGCGGCAACGGCAGGCCTTCGCAGGGGTCGACCAACGCGTAGCAGCAGCCGTCAGCGGGGGCGCTGACGTCCAGCCAATGCAGCTGTGCCGATGAGCCCACCGCCACCAGTTCGTCGCGGTAGGCCTGGGCCTGAGGTTGCTGGCTCAAGGTGGCGCCGCACTGACCGAGCGTCATCAGCGACAGACGCGCGGCCGCCCCGGCCGGCACCTGAGCCAGCGCACGCGCGGCCACGCTCACCGCGAGCATCGCGCCAGAGGAGTGACCGACCAGCAGCACTTCGTCGTGCGCCGGATCCTGCAGCGCCGCCGCCAGGTGCGCCGCGAAATGGTCGAGGCGGGCCTCCAGCTCCGGCGTCTGGCCCCGCCCCTGTCGCACGAGGCAGGCCAGGCTGCGCATCAGCCAGGCCATCTGCGTGCGCCGCTCGGCCTCGACGCCCAGCGCCACCAGACCCGGCACCGCCAGCAGCAGCCACAGGCCGGTGGCCAGCGGCCAACCCGCCCCCCACAGGCCTGCGGCCAGCACGCCCACCACGCCCAGCAGCAGCACCCAGATGAGCATCGCCAGACCCGGGCCCGCCAGTGCCAGGAACGCGGGCCAGGAGCGGCGCCAGCTGTACCACATCACGCCGTCGCGCCAGCACTGCCAACTGGCCCACAGCGTGGTGCGCAGCAGCGCCCAGCGGCTGCGTGGCCAGCGGGCGCGGACGATGTCGTCCCAGCGCAGGAACTCGTAGCGGGTGCGGACCGACTGGCCGTCGATGCGGGCGTCCACCTCCCAGCCGGCGATGTGCTCGCCCAGCCGCTGCCGACGCCCCACGCTGATCTCGTGCCCGCTCACCGCGGCCTGGCGCGCGGCCTCGGTGGCGTAGAGCTGGTGGTAATGGGCCGGCCCCTGCGGGTCGAAGCCCCCGATGTAGCAGACCAGCCGACGCCGCACGGGGGTGTCCGCCGCCATCACAGGATCGTCTGCTTGTGCAGGCCCTTGGCCAGCATCAGGTCGACCATGGGCTGTTCACGCTTGTTGGCGCGCTGGCAGTGGTCCTTCTGGATCTTGTCGGTGACCCAGATGATCACCCGCGCCCAGCGCCTGTCGCGGGCCCGCCAGGCGTGCGAGGACACCGACTCCCAGGCATAGCCGTCGAACAGCGTGGCGTTGACGAAATGGTCCAGCGCGCGCACGCCGGCGCGGCCGCGCGAGCTGGGGCCGAACAGGCCCACCCACCACAGCAGCAGGTAGCCCAGCAGGGCCATGGGCACCAGGGCCGTCATCACCAGAAAGCCGGCAGCGCGTTCCTTCATGCGGGCGCGTTCCTCGGAAAGACCTTCAGCACGATGCCATTGTCCGCGCGAATCGTCAGCCGGCCCACCGGCTCGGGCACGTGTCCGGGCGACGGCTCGAAGCGAAAATGCGCGGCCAGCGTGGCCAGCACCAGGGTGGCCTCCTGCAGTGCGAAGGTGGCGCCGATGCACACCCGCGGCCCCATGCCGAAGGGCAGGTAGGCGCGGCGCTGCGACTCGCGCGCCGACGGTTCGTCCCCCTCGGCCTGATCGCCGAAGCGGTCGGGATCGAACTCGTCGGGCCGCGCCCACAAGGCGCGGTGGCGGTGGATCAGCCAGGGCGACACCACCACCGAGGCGCCGGCCTCCACGGTCTTGTCGCGCATCGCGCAGCGCTGGGCCGATTGCCGGGCCAGGAAGCCCACCGGCGGGAAGAGCCGCAGCGTCTCGCGGAAGACATTGCGCGCCAGCGGCAGGTCCTTCAGCACCCCCGGGTCCTGTCGCAGCGCCGCCAGGCGCGGCACCGCCTCGTCGTGCAGGCGTTGCTGCACCGAAGGGTCGTGGGCCAGCAGGTGCAGCGACCAGGACAGCGCACTGGCCGAGGTCTCATGCCCCGCCAGAAAGAGCATCGCCACCTGATCGACCAATTCCTCGAAGCTGAAGCCCTGGCCCGTGCGTTCGTCGCGCACGCGCAGCAGGCTGGCCAGCAGGTCGTCGCCGGCCTCGGGATCGTCGTTCTCGCCGCGCGCCAGCGCGGCCTGGTAGGCCAGGTAGCGCGGCTGGATCAGCGCCACCAGCAGCGTGCGGATCTCCTCGGCGGCGCGCCGGCTGCGCCGCACCTGCCACCAGGGCCGCAGCCAGCGCAGGCCGAAGAAGGCCGGCATCATCAGCCGAGGTGCCAGTGCCTGGTAGCGTCCGAAGGCCTCGAAGATGCGCAGCGCATCGCCGCCGTCCAGCGGCTGCGACAAGATGGTGCGCAGGATGATGTCGGCGGCGACATGGGTCATCTCCACCTCGACGTCATGCGTCGTGCCGCCGGGCAGCGCAGACAGGCGCTGCACCATCGCATCGGCGGCGTCCTGCATGCGCGAGAACACCCGCTGCACCCGGGCACCTTCGAACGACGGGTCCATCAACTCGCGCTGACGGCGCCAGGTGTCGCCGTTGGTGGTGAAGATGCTGTCGCCCAGCAGCGGTCTCAGCGCATCGCCCAGCATCTCGTGCTTGGGGAAGCCGGCCGCCTCGTCCACCATCACGCGGCGCACCAGGGCCGGCTCGTTGACCATGTACAGGTCCACGCCGGGCAGGTGGACCTCGCCCATCTTCATCGTGTAGCTGCGCGCATAGAGGCTGTCGAGCCAGGAGCGGCGCTTGCCGAAGAACATGGCCCAGGCCGACGGGCGCTGCTCGGCGGGGGGCGGGTAGTGGGGGCAGAAGCGGCTCATGATCGGGCGGGCGCAGGGGACCGCTCGGCCAGCGTCAGCGGGCCGGCCATCCAGACCACCGGATCGTAGCCGCCGCTGTGCTGCGGCGCGCGCAGGTACTGCTGATGCATCTCATGCCGGTGTGAACGAAGCCGCTGGTAGGTGGCCGCGTCCAGGGTCTGGTGAAAGCGCGGTGAATAGCGCGCCAGCCGGGCGCGCCCAGGCGTCAGCCAGGGCGCCACCCGCGCAAAGGCCGCCCAGTCGCCGGGCGCGGCGATGTCGTGCCAGGTCAGCGGCGGGTGGTCGGCCAGGCGCGCCAGATCATCGCGGAACCAGCCGGCATCGCGCACCCAGGCCAGCACCGGCGTGCAGTGGCCCAGCGTCAGCAGCGCCACCTGCGGCCCGCGCTGGCCCAGCCAGGGGGCCTTGCGCAGCGCGCGGGCCATCACCATGGCCGCCATCTGCGTGCCGGTGGAGTGGCCCACCACCAGCAGCTCGCGGGCCTGGCCGTCGGTGGCGCGCTGCACCAGCTCATCGGCCAGCTGGTCAATGCGCGCCTGGATGCCCGGCACCTCGTCACGCGCCACCCGCCAGGTGAAGCCGTACAGGCGCAGCAGCCAGTCGGCGTCCAGCCGCACCTCCAGCTGGCGCCAGGTCCACAGCCACAGCGGCAGCGCCAGCGCCACCCCCAGCACCGCTGCCCCTGCCGACACCGCCAGCGCGGCCAGCGCTGCCCACAGCACGCCCAGCCCCAGGCCGATCAGCAGCGGCAGCATCGCCAGCCAGAAGGCCGGGCGGGCGAAGCGCCAGATCGGCCAGAAGGCGCCGTGGTGGAAGGCGCGCGCATAGACCACCCAGCGGTCGCGCCACGCAGCGCCCCAGCCGCGCGGCCAGGCGGCGCGGACGATGTCGTCCCAGCGCATCACATGGTGGCGGGTGTGCACCGACACGCCGTCGGGCTGCGTCCAGTGCACATCCCAGGCGTCCAGCAGCGGCGAGACGCGCTGGCGCGGGCCGATCTGCACGGTCTCGCCCGCGGGGGTCACCGGGTGATCGGCCACGGCTTGCGCGCAGGTGCGGTGGTCGCGTGAGGGCCCGCGGGGATCGAATCCCCCCAGGAAGAACACCTCGCGCCGCCACGTCATGCGCTGATTGTCACCGCGCCAACGGCCGTCGACACCTCAGCGCGAGGGCGCGACCGCCCAATGCAGCACGCCATCATGGTCGGCGAGCAGCCCGTCATCAAGCAGGCTGTCCACCAGCTCCCGGCCCCAGGCCGGCGGCTCGGCACCGCTGCCCCGGGCCATGGCCACGAACACCGGCGTGTTCGGCAGCCACGCCAGCAGTTCGGCGCGCGGGCGGTGGCGGTGCTCCATCATGTGGAACATCAGCAGCGCACGCGCGGCGTGGCGCAGGTGGCGCTGCGGGTCGCGGCGGAAGGCGGCCAGCCGGCGGCGGCTGGCCGCCAGGGCGGCGCCCACGTCCTCGAAGGCCGGGCCATGGCCGGGCACCACCACGCGCGGCGCCAGCCGCTCGATCAGCGCCAGTGTGGCCTCGGTGGGGCCGAAGCCGTCCTGGCCTTCCAGCTCGGGGAAGATGATCGCCAGGCGGTCCTCCCACAGCGCGTCGCCGGCGATCAGCGTGCGGGTCTGGGGTTCGAACAGCATCACCGCGTCCGGGTCGTGGCCGGGGGCGGCATGCACCTGCCAATACGCCGGCCCCAGCCGCAGGGTGGCGCCGGGCACCAACGCGCCATCCACGCGGAAGGGCGGGCACTGCTGGCCGGTGTAGCGGTAGCTCAGGCGCGCCTCGTCCCAGCTGCGGACGATGTCCACGCTGCCCTGCGGCACCCACACCTGCACGGCCGGGTCTCGCGTCTGCAGCAGCGCGTTGCCGCCGCAGTGGTCCGAGTGCAGATGGGTGTTGACGATGCGGCCCAGCGTCTCACCGGCCAGCGCGTGGTCGATCAGCGCCTGCGACATCGCGCCGTGGCGGCTGTAGCCGGTGTCCACCACGGTGGCCGGCGCGCCATCGCAGCCGGCGAACACCGTGTGGTTGGCCGACAGCCAGTCGCGCTGCAGCAGCTGCGCGCCCAGCTCGGCCGGCAAGGGGCTCATCGATGCCCTCAGGCGCTGGGGCTGCGCAGCTCGCGGCGCAGCACCTTGCCGACGTTGGACTTGGGCAGCTCGTCGCGGAACTCGATGTACTTGGGCCGCTTGTAGGCGGTGAAGTTCTCGTTGCAGTAGCGTGCCACGTCGTCCTCGTCCAGCGTCGCGTCCTTGCGCACGACGAAGAGCTTGACCGCCTCGCCCGACTTGGCATCGGGCACACCCACCGCGGCGCATTCCAGCACGCCCGGATGCAGGTTCACCACCTGCTCGATCTCGGTGGGATAGACGTTGAAGCCCGAGACCAGCACCATGTCCTTCTTGCGGTCGACGATGCGCACATAGCCGCGCTCGTCCATGATGCCCACGTCGCCGCTCTTGAAGAAGCCGTCGTCGGTCATGACCTTGGCGGTCTCGTCGGGGCGGTTCCAGTAGCCGGCCATCACCTGCGGGCCGCGGATGCAGATCTCGCCGGGCTGGCCCAGCGGCAGGTCGCGGCCGTCATCGTCGCGAATGGCGATGTCGGTGGACGGGATCGGCAGGCCGATGGTGCCGGTGAACTCGGTCAGGTCCAGGCGGTTGCTGGTGGCCACCGGCGAGGTCTCCGACAGGCCGTAGCCCTCGACCACCGGGCAGCCGGTGATCTTCAGCCACTTCTCGGCGGTGGCCTGCTGCACCGCCATGCCGCCGCCGTTCGAGACCTTCAGCTCGGAGAAGTCCAGCCGCGCGAAGGCCGGGTCATTGGCCAGCGCGTTGAACAGCGTGTTGACCGCCGGGAACATGTTCACCTTGTGCTCGGACAGCGTGGCGATCAGGCCGGGGATGTCGCGCGGGTTGGGGATCAGCAGGTTCATCATGCCCAGCCGCGCGCCCATCATGTAGCAGATCGTCAGCGCGAAGATGTGGTACAGCGGCAGCGCACACACCACGGTCAGCGGCTTGTTGCCCAGCTGGTCGAGCATGGGCTTGAACCAGGCCTCGGTCTGCAGGATGTTGGCCACCACATTGCGGTGCAGCAGCGTGGCGCCCTTGCTGACGCCGGTGGTGCCGCCGGTGTACTGCAGGAAGGCGACATCCTCGGGCCCCACCTCCACGCGCCGCAGGCTCATGCGGCTGCCCTCGGCCAGCGCCATGTTGAAGCGGGTGACCGTGCGGTCCGCGTCCAGCGGCAGGCGGAACTCGGGCACCATCTTCTTCAGGTGGCGCACCGCGAAGTTGATGAACTGGCCCTTCCAGAAGCCCAGCAGGTCGCCCATCGCGCACAGCACCACGGTCTTCACCGGCGTGTCGTCGATGACCTCCTCCAGCGTGTGGGCGAAGTTCTCCAGCACGATGATCGCGCTGGCCCCCGAGTCCTTCAGCTGGTGCTCCAGCTCACGCGCGGTGTAGAGCGGGTTGACGTTCACCACCACGCAGCCGGCACGCAGGATGGCGCCGATGGCCACCATGTACTGCGGCAGGTTGGGCATCATCACCGCGACGCGGTCGCCCTTGGCCAGGCCGCGCGACTGCAGCCAGGCGGCCAGCGTGGCCGACATCTCGTCGAGCTGCTCGAAGCGCAGCCGCACGCCCATGCAGGCCGCGGCATCACGCCGGGCGTGCTTGCGCCAGGCCTCGCCCAGCAGGTCCACCAGCGAGGCATAGCCGCTGCAGTCGACGGTGGCCGGGACGCCCTCGGCGTAATGCTGCAGCCAGGGTTGGGGAACGGGTCTCTGGGCGGTCATGGGCAAGAGGGTCACAAGAGCAAGCCGATCAAGCCGGCGATGGTCCGATGCCGAGGGCGTGCCGGGCTACGGTAGTTGTCCTATCACCTCGGCGACACCTGCGTCGGCGGCTGTCGCCACCGCGACAGCGTCGGGCGCAAACAGGCGGTTCATCAGTGCGCCCTCGCGCTGCTGCACGCGCGCCAGGAAGTCCTGGGCGCCGCGCATGGCTGCAAAGGTGTCGAAGCCGCGCTCCAGGAACTGCTGCAGCGCGCCCAGGCCGGCGGAGCGCGCCGGGCCGCGCATCAGGCGCAGGCTCTGGCGCAGCAGCGGGCGGCGGGTGTAGCGATCGAGCTGCGCGCCCAGGTCCAGCACCCGTGCCAGCTGCTGGCGGCGCTCCTCGGCCGCCCCCACCTGCTGCCAGGCCTGGACATAGGCGCGGCGGTCTGGCGCATCGCTGGGCAGCGCCCGCGCCATGCGGCTGTCCAGCGACTCGGTCAGCGCATGCAAGGCGACCAGAGACTGCACCGTCTCGACGATTTCCTGCGGGAACAGGCGCACCAGCGCCGGCACGATGCGGGCGAACTGGGCGTCGCGGTCGGCAAAGTCCTGCGGGCCGTAGAGGTCTTCCAGGAAGAAGCGCGCGGCCGGCCCGTAGCGGGCGTCGGCCAGCAGGTCGGCGTGGGTACAGGCAAAGCGCGCCTGCTGGTAGCGCTTGAGCGCCACCACCCGGCCCGCCAGCGCCGGATCATGCAGGCGCGCCTGGCGCTCGGCCTCGACGCGCCCGAGTTCGCGCAGGATGCTGTCCTGGTCCGCTGCCATGCTCAGAGCTTACCCTGATGGCCCGGCGCCGTTAGTGGTCCCGCTCTACGGCGGGCACCGTCGCGGTGCCACACTCGCCGGATGCAACGTCGCACCCTGCTGACCCTGGGCCTGGTGTCCGGCACGGCCCTGGCCGTGGCCGGTGCCGGCGCTGCCGTGTGGACACCCGGCTGGCGCGAGGGCCGCCTGAGCCAACCGGCGCGCGTGCTGTTTGCCAGCGTGGCGCGCGCGGTGCTGGAGGGCGTGTTGCCGCAGGACCCCGCCGTGCAGGCGGTGGCCTTGAAGGGCCACCTCGACCGCCTGGACACCCTGATCGCCGGCCTGCAGCCGGCCACCCGGGCCGAGCTGTCGGACCTGCTGGCGCTGCTGTGCACCGCCCCCGGCCGCTGGGCGCTGGCGGGTCTGGGCCCAGCCTGGTCCGAGGCCCCGATGGCCGACGTGCAGTCGGCGCTGCAGGCGATGCGCGTGTCCGGCAGCGCCGTGCGCCGGCAGGTCTACCAGGCGCTGCGCGACCTCAGCAACGGCGCCTGGTTTGCCGACGCCGGCAGCTGGGAACTCCTGGGCTACCCCGGCCCCTTCCGTCTGTGATGGCGCCTGCGATGGCGTCTGTGAGTGTGACTGTGACCGCCCTGCCTCCGATCAGCAACCAGGCCCTGCTGCCCGACCAGCGCCAGGCCATTCCCGACCCGGTGCGCGCCGGCCTGGCGCGCGGCTGGAAGGTCTTCGGCGGGCCGCACCAGGCGCTGCCCGAGCAGCTCAGCTGCGATGTGCTGGTGATCGGCAGCGGCGCCGGCGGCGGCGTCACCGCGGAGATCCTGACCCGTGCCGGGCTGGACGTGGTGATCGTCGAGGAAGGCCCGCTGCGCAGCAGCACTGACTTCCATCAGCTCGAGGCCGAGGCCTACCCCGAGCTCTACCAGGAAAGCGCCAGCCGCAAGACCGCCGACAAGGCGATCAACATCCTGCAGGGCCGCTGCGTGGGCGGCTCCACCACCGTCAACTGGACCAGCTCGTTTCGCACGCCGCCGGACACCCTGGCCTTCTGGCGCCAGCACCACGGCCTGTCGGAGCTGAGCGCCGAGGCCCTGGCGCCCTGGTTCGAGGAGGCCGAGCGCCGGCTGCACATCGGCGACTGGCTGACGCCACCCAACCTCAACAACGAGCTGCTGCGCACCGGCGCGCAGAAGCTGGGCATCGAGGCCCACGGCATCCGGCGCAATGTGCGCGGCTGCTGGAACCTGGGCTCTTGCGGCATGGGCTGCCCCACCAATGCCAAGCAGTCGATGCTGGTGACCACGCTGCCGGCCGCGCTGAACGCCGGCGCCCGGCTGCTGGTGCAGACCCGTGCACTGCGCCTGGTGCACGACGGCAGCCGCGTCAGCGCGGTGGAGTGCGCCGCGATGAAGCCCGATGGCCGACCGGCCGAGCGGCTGCTGCGCGTGCAGGCCCGCCACGTGGTGCTCAGCGGCGGCGCGATCAACTCGCCCGCGCTGCTGCTGCGCTCGGGCGCGCCCGACCCGCATGGCCGGCTGGGGCGGCGCACCTTCCTGCACCCGGTGGTGCTGTCGGCCGCGGTGTTCGACCAGCCGGTGCAGGGCTGGCAAGGCGCCCCGCAGACGATCTACACCGACCACTTCCTGCACACCCAGCCGATCGACGGCCCGATCGGCTTCAAGCTCGAGGCGCCGCCGCTGCACCCGCTGGTCTTCAGCGGCACGCTGTGCGGCTTCGGCCAGTCGCAGACCGCGCTGCTGCGGCAGTTCCCGAACACCCACACGCTGCTGGCCCTGCTGCGCGACGGCTTCCACCCCGAATCGCCCGGCGGCCAGGTGCGCCTGAAGGGCGACGGCACGCCCGAGCTGGACTACCCGCTCAACGCCTTCGTGATGGACGGCGCCCGCCGCGCCTTGCTGGCCATGGCCGAGATCCAGTTCGCCGCCGGCGCCCGGCAGGTGCTGCCAGTGCACGAACAGGCCGGTCTGGTCAGCCGCTGGGCCGACGCGAAGTCGATGATCGAGCGCCTGCCGATGGAGCCGCTGCTCACGCGCGTGGTCAGTGCCCATGTGATGGGCGGCTGCGCGCTGTCGGGCGACGCCAGTGGCGGCGTGCTGCGCCCCGATGGCCGGCACTGGCAGCTGGCCAACCTGTCGGTGCACGACGGCTCGGTCTTTCCCACCAGCATCGGCGCGAACCCGCAGCTGTCGATCTACGGCCTGGTCAACCGCCTGGCCACCGCGCTGGCGCCGGCGCTGGGCGGCCGCGCGGTGCGCTGGCTCGACAGCTGATGCTGGCCTGGATCCAACGCCTGCTGGCGCTGGCCTGGCTGGCGGCGCTGCTGGGCCTGCCGGCGCGCGCCGTGTTGCAGGGCGCGGGCCTGTTGCCGGCGCTGGGCTGGGCGGCGGTGGTGCTGGGAGCGCACGCGCTGTGGCTGGCGCTGACCGTCGCGATGGCCGCACTGGCCAACCGCGGCGATGCGTCGCCGCGGGCCTCGTGGCGCCAGTGGCTGCAGGCCTGGTGGGGTGAGGTGCTGACCGCGCCGCGCGTCTTCTTCTGGCGCCAGCCCTTTCGCACCCACGCCGAGCCGGACCGGCCCGACCTGGGCGCGCCCGGCCAGCCCGGCGTGGTGCTGCTGCATGGCTTTTTCTGCAACCGCGCGCTGTGGAACCCCTGGATGGCGCGGCTGCGCGCCGAGCGCATCGCCTTTGTCGCGCCCAGCCTGGAGCCGGTCTTCGGCTCGATCGACGACGCCGTGCCGCTGCTCGAGGCCGCGGTGCAGCGGCTGGAGCGCGCCACGGGCGTGGCGCCGCTGATCGTGGCGCACAGCATGGGCGGCCTGGTCACCCGCGCCTGGCTGCGCCAGGCCCAGGCCGACGGCCGGGTGCGGGCGGTGCTGACGATCGGCACGCCGCACGGCGGCACGGCGCTGGCACGGCTGGCGATGAGCGAGAACGGCCGTCAGATGCAGCGAGGCGGCGGCTGGCTGGCCACCTTGTCGGCGGCCGAGCCGGCCGAACGCGCGGCGCGCTTTCACTGCATCTTCGGACACTGCGACAACATCGTGTTCCCGGCCAGCACCGCGGTGCTGCCGGGCGCGGCCGAGGTGCTGCACCTGCCGGCCACGGCCCATGTGGACCTGGTGGACCACCCGGCCAGCTGGGCGCTGGCGAAACGGCTGCTTCAGTCCTGATCGATGTCGTGCAGCAGCGCGGCCGTGGGCTCCAGGCCCATGTTCAGCAGCTGCGCGATGTCGCGCACATCGTCGGGGATGGCGGCGTTGTCCCAGCCGGTGGCGGTATGCCGCGCCAGGCGGATCGCCAGCATCACGTTGCGCACCTGCGAGGCTTCCTCGTGGCGGTCGTCGGTGATGTGCACCAGCAGCTCGGGCAGCCGCCAGGCGCGCATCAACGCCTGCTGCAACTCCACCAGCGTGGTGCCCATCAGCTCGCGCTGCACCGCGCTGCTGCGCAGCGTGGGGTCGGCGCGCTGGCGACGGCGCATCTCCAGCGCCAGCGTCGGCGCGTGCAGCCACAGCAGCATTTCGGCGAAGTCGTGCAGCAGCGCGGCCTCTTCGATCACCTGGGCGTCGTGGTCCATGCGGTGCACCGCGAAGCCGATGGCGAAGCGGCTGGCGCGGTGGGCGCGGGCGATCACCGCCTGCAGGCCGGCCAGGGCCTCGGGCTGGTCGGCCAGGTGCTGCTCGACGCTCGGCTGCGGGCCGAAGGTGTTGAAGAAGGGCGTGATGCCCAGCAGCACCAGCGCCTGGCCGACGGTTTCCACGTCGGTGAGTCGGCGGCTGCGGTGGTGGCCGGCGATGTGCGCCAGCACCTTCAATGACATCAGCGGATCGGCGCCAATGACGTCGACCAGCATGCGGACATCGACGTCATCCTCGATCGCCCGCAGCGCCTCCAGGGCGTCGGCGGTGCGCTGCATCACGGGGATCTCGGCCAGCTGCAGGTAACGCAGCCAGCCCGGCAGGTCGCGGGGCAGGCGGCGGGTGGTGGCGCTGACGAGGGTGTCCATGGGGAAGAGGGCAGCGGCCACGCGGCCGCTGCGCTGTCGGGGATATCGGCCCGTCACCGGCCGGACTTGAGTCCGGCCGGCGCGGGGCGATCACAGACGGCTGACGTCGAGGTGGCCGACGTACTGGCCATCGACGTACAGCGCGCCTTCCGGGGCGCCGGCCTCGGCGTGGAATTCCACCAGAGGCAGGGTCTGCGGCAGTGCGGCCCGTGCAGGGACGGGTCGCGCCAGCGCGTCAGCGGTGTGGCGCATCCAGGCACCGGCACGGCGCAGGGCGCGGGCAGCGACACGGCGCAGGGCGGGCACCGGTGCGGGTGCGGGCGCCCAGGGGCCGGGGGCGGGGGTCGAGAAAGCGGGGCGATGCATGATGGTGCTCTCCTCGGTGCGCGGCGCCCTGGGTGTGGTGGACGGCGCGCGGGGGTGGATTCACGGGCTGCGCCAGTCGGGCGGCGCGGCGAGTTCCTGACGGAGTTCCTGGCGGGCCTGCTGCCGCTGGCCGGAGGCCGGTCGGCGGTGCGCGCCAGCCTGGCGTCGCAGGGCAGGGGCCACGAACGGATTGCGTGGACGCGGTGCGGACAGTCGTGTCTTCATGGGTTTCTCCTGGCAAGGACCGGGCGTGGCGGGTGGGGTCCCGCGGCCGACCGGTGTCGGTCAATCAGGGCGTGCGTTGCGCGGATCGGACCCGCCAAATGCACCGCGGCCCGGGAGGTCTTCACCTGCCCGGGCCGCTGGGATTCAGCGGGGTGTCGTCAGCCTGGACAGGTCAGACGGGGCGGGCGGGCGCGGTACACGCCGACGGTCAGGGCTGCGAATGCAGCCGGGGAACGCAGGGCGTTTCGGTTGAGTTGCATGGTCAGTCCTTCGTCGGGTGGGTCGGCCGGCGGTACAGCGTGTGCCGGGGCGGGGATCGAGTCTGGGGTGTCTCGATGGGTTCGCATGATAAACACTTGATTATCTTGCGCAAGGCTTTTTTATCAGTGCGAACCCTGATGTGGCGTCGGTGCATCCCTCGCCTTGGGGAGGCCGCGGTACAAGCCGGCCATGAACCACTTGCTGCTCACCACCGACGGCCGCGCTTGGACCGAGGTCGAGGCGCGGCTGCGGCACTACCTGCCCGGCCTGGACTGCGCGCTGTGGCCCACCGGGCCGACCCAGGCGCTGCTGCGCGCGCCGCTGCGGCGCGCGCTGGCCATCGAGTACCCGTCGATCGGCGTGGGCCCGCTGCTGCAGGTGATGGGCGTGGCGCGCACCGACGAGCTCGACGACGAGACCGCCGCCCGCCTGGTGGCGCTGCGCGACACCGCGCTGTTGCCGCCGCGTGCCGCGTCAGTGGCACGCCGCGGTGCCGCGCCGGACTGGCACCTGCAGGCGCTGCGTGCGCCGCAGGCCTGGGCCCTGCTGGGCGGGCCGGGCGCCATCGACTGGCGTGACGTCCGCGTGGGCCATCCCGACACCGGCTACGTGGCGCACCCGGCCTTTGGTTTTGGCCAGCCCGGCGGACCCTGGGTCGACACTGGACAGGCGCGCACGCTGATCGCTGCCGTGGACACCGGCGTGCCGGTGGATGAACCCGGCGGCGGCATCGATCCGCTCAGCGGCATCTCGGCCAGCCATGGCACGCGGGTGGGCACCACCATCGCGGGGCACGCGCCGCAGGACGGCTTCTTCGGCGTGGCGCCGAAGGTGCCGCTGGTGCCGGTGCGCATCACCGACAGCGTCTGGATCAACCATGCGCAGGACGCCTTTGCGCAGGCCGTGGACCACCTGGTGCGGGTGGCCCGCGTCTCGGTGATCAACTGCAGCCTGGGCTGCTTCGCCAGCGCGGTGCGGCCCGAGCTGCGCGCTGCGCTCAACCAGGCCTACGAGGCGGGCGTGATCCTGTGCTGCGCCGCGGGCAATATCGTCAACGACGTGGTGCCGCCGGCCGCGCTGCCTCGCAGCATCGCGGCCGGTGGCGTGACGAGCGAGGACCGGCCCTGGTCCGGCAGCGCCTACGGCCCCGAGACCGACTGGTCGGCCCCGGCCGCAGGCCTGCGCCGCGCCGATGTGCGGCGCGGTGGCCGCCTGGGCTATGCCGACGGCGGCGACGGCACCTCGTACGCGGCGGCGATCAGCTCGGCCGCGGCGGCCTTGTGGCTCGCGCGCCATGGCGCGGCGCTGGACGCGGCCTACCCGCAGCCCTGGCAGCGGGTCGAGGCCTTCCGCCACTGTGCGCGCGCCAGCGCCCGCGTGCCGGCGCTGTGGAACGCCGGCGCCTTCGGCAGCGGCATCCTGGACCTCGAGGCGCTGCTGCAGTGTCCGCTGCCACAGGCCGCCGCGCTGACCAAAGCGCCTGCGGCTTGACGGTCGGCGCCAACGGCTCCGGTGGGGGAGGCTTCCGTTCAGATCAACGACCCCGTCAGCTCCAGGGTACTGTCTGGCGGCAATCGCAGCTGGGCATCCTCGGGTAAGGGGTCGCGCACGCCATCGAGTTCGATACACCAGGCCTCCCGGCCAAACTCATCCTGGCTGCGGGTGCTGGTCAAGGTTTGCGCAGCGCTGTCCGGCCGCAGCCATTCAAAGCCTGATCGCGCGTGGACATGACACACGCGCAATGCGTTCACCGTCGGTGTGATCCAGCGGGCATACCAAGGCAGTAGACTGGCCCGCGCCGCGCGCCCTCCCTCGACAATCGACCGCACATCGGCCGGGCGCAGCTCGGGGTGATGCCAGACCGGCACCAGGTCGATGTCCAGGGCGACCGACTTGCGGGCCCGGTTGGCCGTCATGACCGCGTTGTGCTGCAAGGCCTGCGGGTCGATCGGGATCACGAAGCGCCCCAGGCTGTCCAGCGGCAGCCGCAGCACGGTTTCATCCCACTCGAGCGTGACGCGAAGGGGGGGCGCAGAGGGCGGTGCCCGATCGCGCAGACGGGCACTCAGCGCCACCGTGCCGCCCGACTGTTCCCGCACCTTCAGGGCAGCCGCGTGGGCCTTGGCATAGGGATAGTCCAGCGGGGCCTTCACGCCGATCACATCGATGAGCTGAGGCTCAGCGCTGGATTGGGCCAGGGTGCCGGCGTGCCAAGACAAGGCGGCAAGCAGTGCAATGATCGGCCGGGCGACAGAGCACTGGCCAGGGTCCGGTGAATCGTGGTTCATGGACTGGTCTCCAGGTGCATGAAGAGAGGTTTCCTGAGGACACATTGGATCGCGTTGATTACGGTGTACGTGGCACAGACCAACAGCACTCCTCGGCGATCGCAAGCCAGATGCCGGGCCGACTGGAACTCCTCCAGGAACCGACCGAACATGGACTGCAGGACCGTTGCCAACGCCAACGTGGCGAGGGGCAAGCCCTCCGATGACGGTCGGTACCTGCGCGCCAGGTGGGCCGCAGCGACAGCTTGAACAAGTCGCGCAGCCGCCAGTAGCCGTCGGACATCCGAATGGTTATCGGCATGGGCATGAAGACGAATACTGCGCTGAGCAATGCCTGCATGTCGGCGAGCCGGATCCGCTCGTCGGGAAAGGTCCGCAGTAGCGGGACGAACCACGAATGGGCGATCGAGCCGCCGTGTCGACCATCGCAGTGTCCGTTGGTCAGCCACCATGTGGGTAGCCTATGCGCAGTGCCTCAGCGATGAAAGGACGCAGCCGCTGTTGTTCTCGCTCTCTTCCGAGGTACGCAACACATCGTGATGGAATCGAGCCCTCGCTTGCGGCGAGCAGGCCACTCAGGTCTGTCTAGCGACGTCGCGACAGCCGGTAACGCGTGAGGACGCCGACAAGATACAGGCACGCTTGAGACCCGGGGTCCGATTGACGCCGGCCCGCGGGATGAGTCGAGCATGGACCTGTTCGCCTGACTTTGCCCAGAATGCAGCTTCTGCCAGGCGCGCTCGGCGGGCACGGACGGCCGCGTCAGGTCCCTGGCCGGTCGACAGTCATGTGCGTTCGCCAAAGGCCTGAGGCCACGTCATGCCCGGACGCCGGAGGGGCGGCTTGATCACGGGTGCTTACCACGGCGTCGCGGGGGCTGCGCCCGTCGAATGCAGGACGCACTCGATGACACAGCAGACCTGATCAACAATCGGCCGCGCCGAACGCTGAACTGGCGCTGCCCATCAGGCTGAGTCCACGACTCCGCCACCGCGTGCTGGGTGTGGTCATTCGGCATGGGGACCGTCAAGTCCAGGCGATCACGCCCAGCCCAGCAAGCGCTTGGCGTTCTCCTTCAGGATCAGCGGCTGCACCTTCTCCTTGAAGCCGGCCTCCTTGAAGTCGGCCATCCAGCGCTCGGGCGTGATCAGCGGGTAGTCGCTGCCGAAGAGCATGCGGTCCTTCAGCAGCGTGTTGGCGTACTGCACCAGTTGCGCCGGGAAGTACTTCGGGCTCCAGCCCGACAGGTCGATCCAGACGTTGGGCTTGTGCAGCGCCAGGCTCAGCGCCTCGTCCTGCCAGGGCCAGCTGGGGTGGGCGATGACGATCTGGATGTCGGGGAAGTCGATCGCCACGTCCTCCAGCAGCATCGGGTTGCTGTTCTGCAGGCGCAGGCCGCCGCCGCAGCGCATGCCGCTGCCGATGCCGCTGTGGCCGCTGTGGAAGATGGCCGGCAGCTTGTGCTCGGCGATCACCTCATAGAGCGGCCAGGCCATCTTGTCGTAGGGCAGGAAGCCTTGCACCGTGGGGTGGAACTTGAAGCCCTTGACGCCGTGCTCCTCGATCAGCCGGCGGGCCTCGCGCGCGCCCATCTTGCCCTTGTGCGGGTCGATGCTGGCGAAGGCCACCATCATGTCGCTGTTCTTCTGCGCGGCCTCGCAGATCTCCTCGTTGGGGATGCGGCGGCGGCCCAGCTGGCTCTCGCTGTCCACCGTGAACATCACCAGGCCGATCTTCTTCTCGCGGTAGTAGGCCACCGTCTCGTCGATGGTGGGCCGGCGGTTCGAGCCGAAGTACTTGTCCGCGGCGCGGTCGTACTCCTCGCCGTAGTTGTCGAACGGGTTCCAGCACGACACCTCGGCGTGCGTGTGGATGTCGATCGCAATCAGTTCTTCGTGCTTCATCAGGGCCTCGGGGAGTCGGCGAATTGGTTAATTATCAGAACTAAATCGGCGCAAAGCAAGGTGAGCACTCGGGAATTTCCCAGGTGAGTGGGTGCTCATCCGGGAAAACACCCACCCCATCAGCGGCCTCAATTTAGTTAAATGCCATAACGAAATCGACCCACGCCATGCCATGAGCACCGAGTTCACCCCCGCCACCGGCCTGCTGGCCACGCTGGACCTGCTGCGCGTCGAGCAGTCCGGCCCGGTCACCCACATCCGGCTGAACCGCCCGTCCAAGCGCAACGCCATCAACGATGGCCTGATCGCGCAGCTGCACACCGCCATCGTCAACCTGCCCGCCGAGACGCGCGCGGTGGTGGTCAGCGGCGAGGGCGACCACTTCTGCGCCGGCCTGGACCTGTCCGAGCTGGTCGAGCGCGACACCCACGCCGCCATCCTGCACTCGCGCGGCTGGCATGCCTGCTTCGATGCCTTCCAGTTCGGCAAGGTGCCGGTGATCGCGGTGCTGCACGGCGCGGTGGTCGGCGGCGGCCTGGAACTGGCCGCGGCCTGCCACATCCGCGTGGCCGAGGACTCGGCCTACTTCGGTCTGCCCGAGGGCCAGCGCGGCATCTTCGTTGGTGGCGGCGGCTCGGTGCGCGTGCCGCGCCTGATCGGCACCGCCCGCATGACCGACATGATGCTCACCGGCCGCGTCTTCGACGCCGACCAGGGCGAGCGCTACGGCGCCGTCAACTACCGCGTGGCCGATGGCGCCGGCCTGGCCAAGGGCGTGGAGCTGGCGCGCAAGATCGCCGGCAATGCGCCGATGACCGCCTTCGCCGTGATGCACGCGCTGCCGCGCATCGCCGAGATGAGCCCCTCCGAGGGTCTGTTCGCCGAGTCGCTGATGGCCTCGGCCGCCAGCAATACGGTGGAAGCCCAGAGCCGGCTGCGCGCCTTCCTGGAAGGCCGTGCGGGCAAGGTGGTCAAGGAATGAGCGCGCCCGCGCGTTATCGCCACGCCGACGTCGGCGGCTGCGTGGCGGCCACGCTGGAAACGCGTGCCGACGGCTGCCGCCTGCTGCGCTCCACCGACGAGCTGCGCTGGTTCCCCGACCGCCTGACCGACGCGCTGGAACAGTGGGCCGCCGAAGCCCCGGACCGCACCCTGGTGGCCAAGCGCGACCCGCGCGCACCGTGGAATGGCGACTGGCGCCGCGTCAGCTATGCCGAGTTCCTGCAGCGCATCCAGGCCGTGGGCCAGGCGCTGATCGAGCGCGGCCTGTCGGTCGAGCGGCCGCTGGCCATCCTGTCGGACAACGACATCGAGTACCTGACGCTGGCCTTCGGCGCGATGTGGGTGGGCGTGCCCTATGTGCCCATTTCCTCGGCCTACTCGCTGATCAGCAGCGACTACGGCAAGCTGCGCCACATCCTGGACACGGTGACGCCGGGCATGGTGTTCGCGTCCTCGGCGGCCTACGCCAAGGCGATCCAGGCGGTGGTGCCGGCCGATGTGCATGTGGTGCTGACCGAGGGCACCGTCGAGGGCCGCGAGACGCTCAGCGTCGAGCAGCTGCTGGCCACCGTGCCCGGCGACGCGGCCGCGGCGGCGCACGCCCAGGTCGGGCCCGACACGATCGCCAAGTTCCTGTTCACCTCGGGGTCGACCAAGGCGCCCAAGGGCGTGATCAACACCAACCGGATGATCTGCGCCAACCAGCAGATGATCCACCAGTGCCTGAACTTCCTGGCCACCGAGCCGCCGGTGCTGGTCGACTGGCTGCCCTGGAACCACACCTTCGGCGGCAACCACAACGTGGGCATCGTCGTCTACAACGGCGGCACGCTCTACATCGACGGCGGCAAGCCCACGCCCAAGGGCATGGCCGAGACGCTGCGCAACCTGCGCGAGATCTCGCCCACGGTGTACTTCAACGTGCCCAAGGGCTTTGAAGAGATCGCCGCCGCGATGGACACCGACCCGGCGCTGCGCAAGAGCCTGTTCGCCCGCGTCAAGGCCTTCATGTTCGCCGGCGCCGGCCTCAGCCAGGCGGTGTGGGACAAGCTGGAAGCCCACGCCGAGGCCGAGATCGGCGAGCGCATCCGCATCATCACCGGCCTGGGCATGACCGAGACCGCGCCCTCGTGCACCTTTGCCGTCGGCACCGATGTGCGCTCGGGCCACATCGGCCTGCCAGTGCCCGGCGTCGAGGTCAAGCTGGTGCCGCCCGAGCCGGGTGATGTGGCCGGCAAGACCGAGATCCGCTTCCGCGGCCCCAACGTGATGCCGGGCTACTGGCGTGCGCCCGAGCAGACCAACGAGGCCTTCGACGAGGAAGGCTTCTACAAGACCGGCGACGCGGTCAAGTTCGTCGATCCCGCCGACCACAACAAGGGCCTGCTGTTCGACGGCCGCACCGCCGAGGACTTCAAGCTCAGCACCGGCACCTTCGTCAGCGTCGGTCCGCTGCGCGCCAAGGTGATCGCCGAGGGCCACCCCTGCATCCAGGATGCGGTGGTCACCGGCCTGAACCGCGACGAGATCGGGCTGCTGGTCTTCCCGCGCATCGACGAGGTGCGCAAGCTGGCCGGCCTGCACGACGGCGTGCCCTTCCCGGACGTGCTGCATCAGCCGGTGGTGCGCGCCTTCTTCCAGGGCGTGGCCGACCGCCTGTGGGCCGCCGGCACCGGCAGTGCCAACCGCCCGGCGCGCATGCACGTGCTGGCCGAGCCGGCGCAGATCGACAAGGGCGAGATCACCGACAAGGGCTCGATCAACCAGCGCGCGGTGCTGGCGGCCCGCGCCCCGCTGGTCGAAGCGCTTTACGAGGGCCGCGACAGCGACCCCTTCCTGATCGTTCCGAAAAAATGACCACCCCCACGCTCCCTTCCGGTCGCTGCCCCCCAAGGGGGCTCCGGCAGTGGACTGGCCAAGCCAGATCCACGCCGGCCCTCGAACAAGGCGCCGGCCCCCAGGAAGCGATGGATCAAGCAAAGGCGATCTTCTGATGGACATTCAAGGACAAGCTGCCGTCGTCACCGGCGGCGGATCGGGCCTCGGCGAGGCGGTGGCGCGTGAGCTGGCCCGCCTGGGCGCCCAGGTCACCGTGCTCGACGTCAACGAGGCCGGCGCGCAGCGCGTGGCCGCCGAGATCGGCGGGCTGGGCCTGAAGTGCGACATCACCGACGAGGCCAGCGTCACCGCCGCACTGGACGCTGCCGAGGCCGCGCATGGGACCGCGCGCATCGTCATGAACATCGCCGGCATCGGCACCGCCAAGCGCGTGATCCAGCGCGACGGCTCGCCCGCACCGTTGGCCGACTTCGAGCGCGTGGTGAAGGTCAACCTGATCGGCACCTACAACGTCACCCGCCTGGCCGCCGCGCGCATCGCCAAGGCCGAGCCGCTGGCCGATGGCGAGCGCGGCGTGGTGGTCAACACCGCTTCGGTGGCGGCCTTTGACGGCCAGGTGGGCCAGCAGGCCTATTCCGCCAGCAAGGGCGGCGTGGTCGGCATGACGCTGCCGATGGCGCGCGACCTGGCGCAGTTCGGCATCCGCTGCTGCACCATCGCGCCGGGCCTGTTCGCCACGCCGCTGATGAAGGAGCTGCCCGAGGAAGTGCAGAACTCCCTGGCCGCCTCGATCCCGTTCCCGAAGCGCTTGGGAAAACCCGAAGAGTTCGCGGCCCTGGCCGCCCATATCGTCGGCAACACGCACCTGAACGGCGAAGTCATTCGCCTGGACGGCGCCCTGCGGATGGCACCGCGCTGACGCCTCCCGTCGATCCCCTCGCCACCAACAGCCCCCTGGAGACACACCGCCATGAAGAAGTTCTCTCGCACCGTCCTGGCCGCTGCCGCGCTGGCCTTCAGCGCCACCGCCGCACTGGCTGACATCACGATCGGCGTCAGCCTGCCGCTGACCGGTCCGGCCTCGGGCCTGGGCATTCCGATGGGCAACCAGATCAAGCTGTGGCCCAAGACCATCGCGGGCGAGAAGCTCAACGTGATCGTGCTGGACGACGCCACCGACCCGACCAAGGGCGTCAACAACGCCAAGCGCTTCGTCACCGAGGACAAGGTCGACATCATCATGGGCTCGGCTGCCACGCCGGTGGTGATCCCGATGGCCGAGGTGGCCTTCGAATCGCAGACGCCGCAGTTCATGTTCTCGCCCGGCGTGCTGCAGGCCGGCAAGGACGCCTGGTCCTTCCGCCTGCCGCAGGGCGGCGCGGTGATGGCCCACGCCATCGTCACCCACATGAAGAAGCTGGGCGTCAAGACGGTGGGCTTCCTCGGCTACACCGACGCCTACGGCGAGAGCTGGCTGAAGGACTTCCAGGACCAGACCGCCGCGCTGGGCGGCCCCAAGGTCATTGCCACCGAGCGTTTCGCCCGCAGCGACACCAGCGTCACCGCGCAGGCCCTGAAGCTGACCTCGGCCAACCCGGATGCGATGCTGATCGTGGCCTCCGGCTCCGGCGCCGCGATGCCCCACAAGGCGATCGTCGAGCGCGGCTTCAAGGGCAAGATCTACCAGACCCACGCCGCAGCCAGCCGCGACCTGATGCGCGTGGGCGGCAAGGACGTCGAAGGCGCCTTCGTGGTCTCGGGCCCGGCGGTGATCCCCGAGCAGCTGCCGGCCGACCACCCGTCCAAGGCCGTGGCCCAGAAGTTCGTCGACCAGTACGAAGCCGCCTACGGCAAGGGCCAGCGCAACCAGTTCGCCGGCCACGCCTACGACGCGATCATCGTGCTCGAGAAGGTGGTGCCGGTCGCGCTGAAGAAGGGCAAGCCGGGCACCAAGGAGTTCCGCGCCGCGCTGCGTGACGCCGTCGAGCAGATGGGCCGCACCGTGGTCGCCCACGGCGTGCTGAACTACACCAAGGACAACCACTGGGGCTTCACCACCGAGACCGGCGTGATCCTCAAGGTCGTCAACGGCGACTGGAAGGTCGAGTAAGACCTCCCGGCGGGTGCGGCGCGTGCCGCACCCGCCACCTGCCCTGCTGGCCTCTGACCCGGACCCATCCCATGGACTTCTCGATCGCGAGCATCCTGGCGCTCGATGGCGTGACCAACGGCGCGGTGTATGCGCTGCTGGCGCTGGCCACCGTGCTGCTGTTTGCCGTCACCCGCGTGATCTTCATCCCGCAGGGTGAGTTCGTCGCCTTCGGCGCGCTGACCCTGGCCATGCTGCAGGCCGGGCAGGTGCCCGGCACCGTGTGGTTCCTGCTGATCCTGGCTGGCGCCGCGGCCCTGAGTGACATCGTCACCGGCCTGCGCCACGGGCGTGCGCCGGCCAAGGTGCTGCTGCAGGCGGTCAAGGGGCTGGCCTACCCGGTGGCGATCGCGCTGCTGGTGTGGTGGGCGGCGCCGCGCCAGCTGCCGCTGATGGCCCAGGCCGCGCTGACGCTGGCCCTGGTCACGCCCTTCGGCGGGCTGATCTACCGACTGGCCTATGAATCGCTGGCCGATGCCTCGGTGCTGGTGCTGCTGATCGTCTCGGTGGGCGTGCACTTCGCGCTGGTCGGGCTGGGCCTGTACTTCTTCGGCGCCGAGGGCTTTCGCAACCCGCCGTTCTGGGATGAGCGCTTCAGCCTGGGCCCGGTCAACCTGAGCGGCCAGACGCTGATCATCTTCCTGGTCTCGATCGCGCTGATCGTGATGCTGTGGCTGTTCTTCGAGCGCTCGCTGTGGGGCAAGGCGCTGCGCGCCACCGCGGTGAACCGCCTGGGCGCGCGGCTGATGGGCATCTCGTCGACCAGCGCCGGCCGGCTGTCATTCACGATGGCCGCGTTCATCGGTGCGCTGTCGGGTCTGCTGATCGGGCCGACCACCACCATCTTCTACGACTCGGGCTTCCTGATCGGCCTCAAGGGCTTCGTCGCCGCGGTGTTCGCCGGCCTGTCCAGCTACCCGCTGGCGCTGGTGGGTGCCACGCTGGTGGGCCTGCTCGAGAGCTTCGGCTCCTTCTGGGCCAGTGCCTTCAAGGAGGTGATCGTCTTCTCGTCGATCCTGCCGGTGCTGCTGTGGCGCTCGCTGCGCGACCCGCACGGGGAAGAACACTGACATGAATCCGCGCTTCCTGTTTCCCGCGTTCTGCGCGCTGATGCTGCTGATCCCGGCGCTGCCGGTGTCGGACTTCTGGATCACGCAGCTCAACTACATCGGCATCTACGCGATGGTCTCGCTGGGCCTGGTGCTGCTGACCGGCGTGGCCGGCCTGACCAGCTTCGGCCAGGCGGCCTTCGTTGGCGTGGGCGCCTATGCCTCGGCCTACCTGTCGACCACGGCGGCGGTGTCGCCCTGGATCGCCCTGTTCGTGGGCCTGGGCCTGGCGGTGGTGGTGGCCGTGGTGCTGGGCTTCATCACGCTGCGCATGTCGGGCCACTACCTGCCGCTGGCCACCATCGCCTGGGGCCTGTCGCTGAACTACACCATGGCCAACATGGAGTTCCTGGGCAAGTACGACGGCATCATGGGCATCCCGCCGCTGGAGTTCTTCGGCATCAGCCTGGCCGGTGGCCGCGCCATGTATGTGCTGATCTGGGTGATCGCGCTGCTGTCGGCGGTGGCCGTGCTGCGCCTGCTGGATTCGCGCACCGGCCGCGCCATCCGCGCGCTCAAGAGCGGCGCCACGATGCCCGAGGCGATGGGCATCTCCACCTTCCAGTACAAGCTGCTGGCCTTCGTGCTGGCGGCGATGCTGGCCTCGGTGGCGGGCTGGCTGTTCGCGCACTTCCAGCGCACCGTCAGCCCCACGCCCTTCAGCATGAGCAAGGGCATCGAGTTCCTGTTCATGGCGGTGCTGGGCGGCGTGGGCCATGTCTGGGGCGCCTTCACCGGCGCCGCGGTGGTCAAGCTGGTCGAGGACGAACTGCAGGTGCTGCTGCCCAAGCTGATCGGCACCAGCGGCAACTTCGAGACCATCGTCTTCGGCATCGTGCTGATCCTGGTGCTGAAGTACGCGCCGGACGGCCTGTGGACCTTCGTCAAGGGCTGGGTGCCCACCCGTCAGCGCGTGCGCGACTGGGGCGACGCCCAGGCGCTGGCCGCGCGCGAGCACCCCACCCGCGGTGAGCTGCTGCTGGACGTGAAGGCGGTGCGCAAGGAGTTCGGCGGCCTGGTGGCGGTCAACGATGTCAGCTTCACGCTGCGCGGCGGCGACATCATGGGCCTGCTGGGCCCCAATGGCGCCGGCAAGTCCACCACCTTCAACCTGATCACCGGCGTGCTGGGCCTGACCCGCGGCGAGGTGGTCTTCCGCGGCCGCAACATCGCCGGCCTGTCCTCGCGTCAGATCGCCCGCCTGGGCGTGAGCCGCACCTTTCAGCACGTCAAGATGGTGCCGGACATGACGGTGCTGGAGAACGTCGCGCTGGGCGGCTACCTGCGCTCCAAGGCGGGCCCCTTCGGCGCGATGCTGCGCCTGGACCGCGACGAGGAGCGCCGCCTCTTCGCCGAGGCCGAGAAGCAGCTTGCCCGCATCGGCATGGCCGACAAGATGCACGAGCTGGCCGGCAACCTGGCGCTGGGCCCGCAGCGCCTGATGGAGATTGCCCGCGCGCTGTGCACCGACCCGTCGCTGCTGCTGCTCGATGAGCCCGCCGCCGGCCTGCGCCTGAAGGAGAAGCAGGCGCTGGCCGAGGTGCTGCGCCAGCTCAAGGCCGAGGGCCTGACCATCCTGCTGGTCGAGCACGACATGGACTTCGTCATGGGCCTGGTCGACCACATCACGGTGATGGAGTTCGGCACCAAGCTGATGTCGGGCACGCCGGCCGAGGTGCAGGCCAGCCCCGAGGTCCGCGCCGCCTATCTGGGCACGGAGCATTGAACATGACGCCCCCGATCTCACAGTCGTTCGATACCCCCCAAGGGGGCCACGGCCTCCTTGGGACGGCCCGGCGGAGTCCGACATGAGCCAGAATATTCTTTCCGTGCAAGGCCTGCACGCCGGCTACGGCAAGGCCGAGGTGCTCTCCGGCCTGAACCTGGCGCTGCCCCAGGGCAGCGTGGTCACCGTCATCGGCCCCAACGGCGCCGGCAAGTCCACCACCCTGAATGCGCTGATGGGCGTGCTGCCCAGCAAGGGCCAGATCGTCTTCGACGGTCAGGACGTGGGCGACCTGACGCTGGAAGAGCGCGTCATGGCCGGCCTGGCCCTGGTGCCCGAGAAGCGCGAGCTGTTCGGCACCATGGCCGTGGAAGACAACCTGGTGCTGGGCGGCTTCAAGCCGATGCGCCAGGGCGTGGCCGGCTGGAAAAGCACGCTCGACGAGGTCTACACCATCTTCCCGCGCCTGAAGGAGCGCCGCACCCAGCTGGCCGGCACGCTCAGCGGCGGCGAGCGCCAGATGCTGGCGGTGGCCCGCGCACTGATGAGCCGCCCCAAGGTGCTGATGCTCGACGAGCCCAGCCTGGGCCTGGCGCCGCTGGTGGTGCGCGAGATCTTCAGGACCATCACCCAGTTGCGCAGCACCGGCGTGAGCATCCTGCTGATCGAGCAGAACGCCCGCGCCGCGCTGGAGGTGGCCGACTACGGCTACGTCCTGGAGACCGGATCGATCGCACTGGAAGGGCCCGCCGCCGACCTGGCCACCGACCCGCGCGTCATCGACACCTACCTCGGCGCCGCCAAGAAGCATTGAGACTGACGGCCCCGTCGGGCCTCCGGTGCACGCCGGAGCGCCCCCGGCGTGGGCCCACCGCACCAAGGAGCCCGCCATGTGGCGTTACGACCCCCCGCTGCGCGACATGCGCTTCGTCATCGACGAGGTGCTGGGCGCCCCCGCCGCCTGGCCGGCGATGGCCGGCTTCGAGGAACTCGACAGCGACATGTCGGCCGCGGTGCTGGAGGAGGCCGGCCGTTTCGCCGCCGAGATCCTGGCGCCCACCAACGGCCCGGGCGACCTGGAAGGCTGCACCTGGCAGGACGGCGAGGTGCGCACCCCCGCGGGCTACAAGGCCGCCTACCAGGCCTTTGTCGACGGCGGCTGGCCGGCGCTGGCCTGCGACCCCGCCTGCGGCGGCCAGGGCCTGCCGCAGCTGCTGAACGCGGCGCTGTTCGAGATGCTGGTCTCGGCCAACCACGCCTGGACGATGTACCCCGGCCTGCTGCATGGCGCGTATGAAGTGCTGCACCAGCACGCCCAGGGCTGGCTGCGCGACACCTACCTGCCCAAGGTCACCAGCGGCGAGTGGCTCAGCACCATGTGCCTGACCGAATCGCATGCCGGCTCGGACCTGGGTCTGCTGCGCACCCGCGCCGTGCCCCAGGCCGATGGTTCCTACGCCATCACCGGCAACAAGATCTTCATCTCGGGCGGCGACCAGGACATGACGCCCAACATCGTGCACCTGGTGCTGGCACGGCTGCCCGATGCACCGCCCGGCACCAAGGGCATCTCGCTGTTCCTGTGCCCGAAGTTCCTGCCCGATGGCACGCGCAACGCCGCACGCTGCGACAGCATCGAGAAGAAGATGGGACTGAAGGGCAGCGCCACCAGCGTGATGAGCTTCGACGGCGCCACCGGCTGGCTGCTGGGCGAGCCGCACCGCGGCCTGCAGGCCATGTTCCTGATGATGAACGCCGCGCGCCTGCATGTGGCGATGCAGGGCCTGGGCCACCTGGAAGCCGCCACGCAGAACGCGCTGAGCTACGCGGCCGAGCGGGTGCAGTCGCGCTCACCCAGCAAACCCGCCGGCGCCCCCGCTGCCGCGGCCGACGCGATCATCCACCACCCCAGCCTGCGCCGCCAGCTGTGGACCCTGCAGGCCCGCACCGAAGCCGCCCGCGTGCTGTGCTACTGGACCGCCCAGGCCCTGGACGACGAGCAGGCCCACGCCGATCCCGCCGCTCGGGCCGCCGCCGGTGCCCGCGCCACGCTGCTGACGCCCGTGCTCAAGGCCATGATGACCGACTACGGCCACTACGGCGCCGACCGCGCGCTGGGCATCTGGGGCGGCCATGGCTACATCCATGAATATGGCATCGAGCAGTTGGTGCGCGACAGTCGCATCGCGCTGATCTACGAGGGCACCAACGAGATCCAGGCGATCGACCTGGTGCTGCGCAAGCTGATGCCCGATGGCGGCGCCAAGCTGCGCGAGTTGCTCGACTGGGCCGCCGCGCAGTGCGAGGGCTCGGCCCATGCCGCCGCCGCGCGCGCCCAGTTGCAGGCCGTGGCCGAGGCCGTGAGCGCGCTGCAGGCCGACGCTGCGGCTGATCCCGAACTGCCCTTCCGCGCCGCTGACGACCTGCTCTTCGCCGTGGGCGAAGCCCTGCTGGGCGCCGCCTGGGCGCGCACCGATGCCGTGGCCGCCGCCGCCCTGGCCACCGGTCGCGGCGACGCCGCCTTCTACCAGCGCAAGCAGCAGCTGGCGCGCTTTCACTTCGACTGGCTGGCCGGCGAGCTGACCCACCGCCTGCGCGGCGTGGCGGCCGCCCGCGCGCCGCTGCCCTTCCTGGCCTGAGAGGCTGAGATGGCACTCGCCGACGCTCCCGCGACCGACGACGACGGCCCCGCGCCGCGGGCGTCCAGCCGTGCCGCAGCGCTCGACCAGTCGGCGCTGATGCACCTGATGGGCTACGCCGCCACGCGTGCCTCGGTGACGCTGAAGAAGCACTTCCATCGCCACATGGGACCGCTGAAACTCAAGGCGGTGGAGTTCTCGATCCTGGCGCTGGTGCACACCAACGACGAGGTCAACCAGAAGCAGCTGGGCCAGGCGCTGGATGTGTCGGCGCCCAACCTGGCCGTCACGCTGGACCGCATGGTCGAGCGCGGCTGGGTGCGCCGTGAACGCAGCGAGCGCGACCGCCGCGCCCAGCTGATCCGCCTGACGCCCGAGGGCCAGGTCCTGATCCGCAAGGCGCTGAAGGTCTCGCACCAGATGGAGGTCGAGCCGCTGAAGGTGCTCAGCGCCGCCGAGCAGGCGCTGCTGAAGGAACTGCTGCACCGCGTCGCGCGCAGCTGAACGCGGCGCCGCTTGGGCTACCCTTGCGGCCCATGAGCAAGGCCTTCACCAAGGAAAGCGACGCTGACGACGACGAGGACGGCGCCGGCCTGCCGCCGCTGCCCGCAGGCGGCAAGAACTACATCACGCCGCAGGGCTACGCGCGGCTGCGCGCCGAGCTGCTGAACCTGATCGACGTCGAGCGCCCGAAGGTGGTGGAGGTGGTCCACTGGGCCGCCAGCAACGGCGACCGCAGCGAGAACGGCGACTACCTCTACGGCAAGAAGCGCCTGCGCGAGATCGACCGCCGCATCCGCTTCCTGACCAAGCGCCTGGACATTGCCGAAGTGGCCGACCCCAGCGCCCACCACGGCAGCGACCAGATCTTCTTCGGCGCCACCGTGACCTACGCCACCAGTCGCGGCGAGGAGCGCACCATCACGATCAAGGGCATCGACGAGGCCGACCACCTGGCCGGCGAGGTCAGCTGGATCTCACCCATTGCCCGGGCGCTGCTGAAGGCACGCGAGGGGGATGAGGTGGTGCTGCCCACGCCGGGGGGGACTGAGACGCTGGAGGTGATCGAGGTGAGCTACCCCCCAAAGGACGGCTGAGTGGCGACTTGCTGCGGCGGATTCAACCGATCGATGCAACACACTATGACCGCCTGGCGGAAGGAGTGTTGCGATGAAGCAGCGACCTCGGA